>NZ_JAWOWF010000015.1:0-101856 GCF_033340295.1 Vibrio sp. 1401 | reverse complement strand
GCATCAGACTCGGCTGCTTAAGCTTCTTGGTGTTCTGTATGAAGCAGTTTATTCCTAAATTGGCTGCGGAATCTCGGTTTTATTACTCTAAAGCACTAAATGTATCTAGCTTACTTTTCGTTACCTAGATTAGGTGCGTATCTTGAGGTGTATTGTGGAAAGCAGAATCAGTGTAGATAGCAAAGGTCGTAAGTCAGTGGCGAACGTATGTGCGGAGCCATGTGCTATCGAGAAAGGGATGCGTCTAATTGGTGGTAAATGGAAAGGTTCTCTGATTTATCATTTGAAAGACGGCCCAGTTCGTTTCAATGACTTAGCACGCATGCTAGGCGGTGCAAGTAAAAAGATGATCGACCAACGCCTTAAAGAGCTAGAAGCGGAAGGTATGGTGGTGCGCAAAGTGATCAGCGACCGCCCAATTGCCGTAAGCTATGAACTAACAGAGTTCGGCCGTACCGCACTTAAGATTCTTGATGATTTGCGAATTTGGTCTGAAAAGCATCAAATTGAGCTTCGTTAAGACCAAAGTAGTTAATCGCAAACGTTACTCTCTTTTGAAAGCTGATTAACAATACATCGCCGTTTATACCCAAGTAACTTAGATGTGCTTCATTTAAATCGTAATTTGTTTCGTAAAACAACGTACTCTTTCGAGTCAGGCATATCGAGGCTACTTGAGAATAATCGTACTTTTTAAGTTTTTGATTTTTAGTTATTATTTTATCATACTTAATAAGTTGTAGAATAAATCACTCACTTCAGTTGAATTTAAAAAAGCACTATTTAATTCCAGTTTCTTTTCAAAATCGGAATATTTATCGAATTCCTCTTTCTCAACTAAACCTATTGGTGATTTGTCGTTAACGTGGTTTTCATATTTTTTGATGGTATATAATTTAGACTTTTCGTCAAAATATTGAATTATCTTAATGTTAACGTCAGGTCTCTCCGTATTATACGTGATCGTAATTTTTTCATAATCTTTATTAATCGGAGTCGTAAGCCCTGTAGGGTAGATGATTTTAAACCCATTAATGTCATTCTTCTTCGTGCTTTTATAATGTTTTGAGTATGAAAAGTTTTCAATTGCACTTTTAGTGACGATAATTGACTCACCTTTCTTTAAACCGTATTCGGTACATTCATAATCGTCGACAACCGTAGAATTTCTTTTCTTTTCAACCAGGTAGGACATGCTTGCAGATGTCCCTCCGTGTTCCAGTTTTTGTTGGTTTACAGAACAATAGAAATGACCTTTGTCCACCGTCATTGCGTTGACTTGTTCCGGATTTGAAATGGTGGGATGTATATCTTTTGCTGGATCGTTGTCGCTTCCTCCTGAACCGCATCCAACTAATCCGATACAAACGGCCATATAAAGCAAAGAGATTTTATTCATACTGTATTTCTCAATTAAGATGTGTGATTGCAAATAACGATTAATTATATTTATATAAAGTGAAAATTTTTATTTTTAATTGAACGGTGTTTTATTGATAATTTAATCGTTTGCTTTTATTTTGTCTCTTACGGTATCTATGTTTTCATTTATGGTATGAATTATTAGAATTGCACAATTGTGAGCTGCAATAGGATAATAATCGCTAGCCAACTACTTGTGTAGATACCGTTATGATTTATATATCCGTTAAGTCTAAGTTTTTAGTCTTAATTTCATGTATTTATCGTGAAAGTGACTTAGAAGTAAATACTTAACGTCGTTTGAGGGGAGCCTGAGCTTCACTGATCTCGTTTTTCATCAAGGCGTTGTATAATGAACAAGGACTCTATTTCCAACTTGTTGATACATATCAGATCTCACGGATCTGATATGCATTCCAAGTTATTCTCACTGAGGCAAGAATCCTAGCTTATTTAAGGATAGAAAGTTTACTTGGGTGTAGAAGATATTAGTAATCCAATGTGCCACGGATAGGGTAGTTATTGTTTGGATCGCGAATCCATGCCAATCCGCGTGATAGCGCGCCAAGCTCAGGGCGAACAAACGGGTTGTTTGAAATATCCACCACGTGTAAGTCGCCGTGTTCATTCACCACAAACAGACCTGGTTCTGCGAAATTATGATCGGTTTCCTGTTCAGATCGAGGAATAGATACATACAAGCCTAGCGTTTTCATTTGTTCTTCGGTCAGGCCGTAAGCGATAGGGAAGCTGATTTCGAGCTTCTCTAGATGCCCCTCTAGCTGTGCTTTTGAATCGCCAGAAACGGCAAGAATATCGACGCCAGCATCAGCGAAAGCCTGTTTGTAACTCTCAAGCTCGTTGAGGTACTTAGTACAAAGAGGGCAGTGTTTACCACGATAAACGAATACTGCTTGCCAAGTCGCATCACCTTGCGGCTGACCCAACGTTACGCTTGAACCATCTAGCAAAGTGGCTTGAAGATGAGGGAAGCTGTCGCCCGCTTTAAGTTTCACTGAAGTTGCCATATTGACTCCCGAATTGGTGGTGTATATCCATGAATGCCCCTTTCTCAACAAAGCGATTGGGGGATGAGACTTCAATGTAGACTCTGTTTTGCGGTGTTTCAACTAGTTAACTTTTAGTAACCTGCAATAAGGTAGTAGAGTGCAAAAGATGAAAAAGCAGAACTTAAGATACAACGAAGTGGGGGTGTAGTATCAGGAGCTAAGTTCTGCTTGAGGTTAGGCTATGACCACTGGAACATATCGTTAAGATAAACCAGAGTCATCACTTCTATTTTATTACTCGATTGAGCTAGGCGTTGCTGAAAAAAGTACGCCATCATTGGCTTCTTCATTTCTTCCTCCTTTACGCTGACGAGTAAATTATGCGTATAAAAGGGGAGATAAAAAAGAGAGTGCTTTTGTTGACTTTATTCCTAATAACGTAAATATCTGGGGCTTTAAAGCCGAATTTGGAGGTTAATTGTGGAAAAGGGGAACAGATAATTAGGAAGTTTTCTTATTTTATTACCGCCAACTTAAGTAAACTATTCCTATCCACAAACTTCACAGATCTAAGGTTGATTCAGTGTCTGATCTCAATTTGTTTCGCTATTACCAACGATTACTCTCGTTTAGTGTTGGTGATGAAACAAAAACCACGTTACAGGACATTGCCGACATCATGTTCACTTCTTCTCGGCATGCTCGTAGCCTGCTAACGCAGATGCAGCAGAAGGCGTGGTTGAGCTGGCACCCGAAAGCTGGGCGGAACCAACGATCGACTCTTATTCTGAATATGGAGTTAGACGTTTTAAAAGAGAGCTTGGCTCTTGAACGTATCAAGCTAGGCAAGTATGAAAAAGCACTGGCGATATTAGATGAAGACGAAATGGCATTTGGCCGTTTGTTAAAAACAACGTCTGGTGCTTCTGTTCAAGAAGGACAGCTCAATATTCAATTAACCTATAAGCGAATGTTTGAGCGCGTCGTTCCACATCAACTTCAGCGTAGCAGCGAACGTTTCTTATTAAGGCAAATCTATTGTTGCTTAGTTTCGAGTGATAACAATGGGAAAGTGCAACCAGAACTCGCACATCACTGGCGTTATGACGAAGACACCTACGAATGGACTTTCTACCTTCGTCCAGGTCTGACTTTTCATAATGGTAATTCCATTGATGCAGAAACAGTGGTTAGCTTGTTTGCAAAGTTGAGTTCATTACAGTACTACGAAAAAGAGTTGGCACATGTTGCTAACATTACTGCGCCAACGCCATTGAAAGTTGTTTTTAAGCTTAATCGAGCTGACTTGGGCTTTGCTGGACTTATTTCTGGTGTGAAATACGGCATTCAACCAGTAAGCCAAGTTAACGTAGCGAATAACAAGCTGGTGGTCGGAAGTGGCCCATTCTCTGTTGTCGAGCACAATGAAAGTCGTTTAAAACTGCAAGCATTTAATGGTTACTATGCATGTAGAGTTCTAACGGATTTGGTGACTATCTGGATTGTTAATGACGAGCAAATGGAGAACCCGTCATTGGCAGCAAATACGTTGCAAAGGGATACTTCGCCCGAGGAGGATTTGTGTGGACACTATATGTCGACGCAAAACCGAGAAAACTCATCGGCGAGCAAGCGTAGTCGAATAGAAGATGGTTGCTTATTCGCCTTATTTAATCAGCACGCTAAGCACAAACTCTCTTTAGCGCAGCGCCGTTATATTAGTGAGCTAATTCAACCTGAGCGCTTGGCCGAAGTGATGCGCCGCGAGAATATTGTATTTGGGAGTATACCCGCTTATAACCTGCTACCAGGTTGGAAGCCAGTGCTCCGTCCGTTCAGTGAGCCGCTTAAGTTACCTAAACACATTACGATAGCAGGATATAACTATACCGCGTTGCGTCGCTGTGCGCGGGCTATTTCTAATCGTTTGGCGAGTGTTGGCAGTAAAGTAGAAATTGTTATGTATTCCTACCGTGAGCTGAACGAGAAGGCTAAGAACGGTGAGCTAAATGAGACAATGGTCGTAACGAACATAAACCTAGATGATAATCGTCATGCCTCTGCGTTCACGAACTTCTTCAGCAACGCTGTGCTATTCCACACTTTGGGAGAAAAGAACGCAAAATGGTTAGATGAACAACTACAGAGAGTCAGATCTTTCGTTCCACTTGAGGATTACCTTAATGCATTGGAGCCAATTGCATCGACGTTGATCAGCGAGTATTGGATTGCACCCATGTTCCACCATACACAAACTTTGCGTTTCCAAGGTGTTTTAGAAGACGTCGCTCTTACTAACTGGGGTTGGCCAGATATTCGCTCGGTGTGGTCGGCGGATTAACTGCTTTAGTTATTGAGCAAAGTGCTGCTTCACAAATTCAATGAAGGCTCTGGTTTTCGCCGATTGATAGATAAGTTGTGGGTACACCAAGTAAACCGCGTTGTGCTGGTGGTCAGTTTCTTCCGATAGAACCTGCACTAGACAGCCGTGCTCAACGTCTTGTTCGACAAAGTAACTTGCTAACCGAGCAATGCCATTGCCAGACAGGGCTGATTCTTTGAGTAAGCGGTTTTCATTGCTTGAAAGCCAACCTTGGGTTTGAACTGTTCCCGTTTTTAACGGCCACTCTTTTTGATGCAGTGTGGTTAAGCATTGATGCTGTTTTAAATCCGCTAACGTCTCTGGCGTACCTTCTTCTTGCAGATACAGAGGTGAGGCAACCAGCCAGTGGTGGTAGTCCAAAAGGTGATGCGCAATCATATTCTCGGGCGGCGTTCTTGTTGCTCGAAACGCAAAGTCGACGCTGGTTTCCGTCAGATTAAACGCTTGATAGCTAGAAAGAATCTCGAACTCTACGTTTGGATGTAAAGCGCGAAACGCCACACACAAATCATGCAGCACCGCTTCGGCAAACATCTTGGGAGCAGTAAGACGAATCAGACCGTCTACTTGCTCAGATTGCTGACTTAAACTCTTTTCCATTTCCATTACGCGGCGTTTGAGATCTTCCGCTTGTGCAAAGATCGATTCACCTTCTGCCGTCAATCTCACGCTGCGTGTGGTTCGAACAATCAAAGGCGTGGCGAGTTCCGATTCCAATCGCTTGATTTGTTCCGACAGGTAACTTTTAGAGATACCAAGTTGCTCTGCTGCTCTAGAAAAGTTGAGTGTTTGAGCCACTTCAGCAAACAGCATCAGTTTTTCGATTCTCTTATAATCTGCCATCTTGATTGCTCGTCTTTATTGTTCGCTTTAATTGTTCGGTAGCGAGGATAATGAATTCGATTTTACGGTATTAAACTAATTTTTACGAACGGTAAGATGGTTAGAGTTAACTTAAGAAATTGAAGATGCAGAAATCGGAAAAGTGAGAATAACGATGAACAATCCAACACTACCGCTCGCCAAAACCTTACCTAACGTTAGCCGCTTGGTCTTCGGCTGTATGGGACTTGGAGGGGAGTGGAATCGCAACCCATTAACCGCCCAAGATGAAAACCAAGCTTATGCCGCTGTCGAGGCTGCATTAGAGGTTGGCATCAATCTCTTTGATCATGCGGATATCTACAAATTCGGTAAGGCAGAAGAAGTGTTTGGGTGCATCTTAGCCAATGACTCAACCTTACGAGAGCGAATTTATCTGCAATCCAAGTGCGGCATCCGTCTAGGAGATGAGCAAGGTGTTAAGCAGTATGACTTCTCTGCCAAATGGGTGACGGCTTCTGTTGAGGGCATTCTTGAGCGCCTTGGCGTGGAAAACCTTGATGTTTTGATGCTGCATCGTCCTGATCCTCTGGTTGAATTTGAAGAACTGGGCACAGCGCTCCAAGCACTGAAACAAGCTGGCAAAGTTAACCACTTCGGTGTTTCTAACATGAACAGTGCTCAAATTGATCTTCTTCAACAAGCAACGGGCGAAATTGTTGTGGCGAACCAGTTGGAAATGAGTCTGGCTAAGTCTGACTTTATCAAGCAAGGCATGGGGCTTCCTTCGTCGGCATCTGACTACGTTGCGGGAACATTGGAACATGCCCGTAAGCATAATATCCAACTGCAAGCGTGGGGCAGTATGGCGCAAGGAAGATTCTCAGAGCGAGGCTTACATTCTGATGATCACAACACCAGGCAGACGGCGGAGATGGTGATGGCGCTAGCAGCTGAATATGGCGTGTCGTCTGAGGCGATTGTTTTAGCCTTCTTGACGCGTCATCCAAACCAAATTCAGCCTGTTATTGGTACTGCAAACCCACAGCGTATTCGCGCTTGTGCTCAAGTAGAGAACGTCACGTTATCACGTAGCCATTGGTATGGCTTGTTCGAGAAAACCCTTGGTCATGAGATCCCGTAGGAGAGAAAAATGAAATACGTACAAGTTCAAACTCTAATTCAAACGGCATTGGAAATTGCGACTGCTCGCAAGCAAAACATTGCGGTTGCCGTGGTTGATACACATGGAGAATTGCTCGGTTTTACCCGAATGGATGATGTGAGTGTGCAAGCAGGTTTATTGGCACAGAACAAAGCTTACACCTCGGCTAGAGACCGTCAGCCTAGCGGCAATCTGGGTGCTTGGGCTCGTGAGACGGGTAAGCAGTTGAGTTATTGGACTGACCCGAAGATCACAGGCTTTATGGGTGGTGTGCCTATAGAACAAGAGGGGAAAATCGTCGGTGCAATTGGCATTAGCGGTTTGGCTGAGCAAGATGATGAAGCACTTGCGATGGAAGTATTAAACGCGCGTTGAGTATAATGTTTATCAGTAGGTGTGATGCTTTGTCCAGCTTTGTACTCCAAGTTCACAGGCTTCGTCGAGTCACAAAGCTATCTAATAGCCTGAAGTAAGCAGAAGTTGAAATCGCGAACTATGATTAATTTATTTGAAAGCTTTGAGGCCTAAATATGTTTCATAAGGTATTCGTTTCGCTATTTTTTGTTCTCCTCTCAGGCTGTGGTACGAGTGACAGCGCGTTAAAAGAGAGCGGTTATGATGAAGCTTATATCCAAGGCTTTCATGACGGTCGGCATAGTGGTATGCAAGAGGCAGGGAATGATTTTGAACACTATATTAAGGACGAAACAAGGTATCAAACCGACTCAGATTATCGACAAGGCTGGGATGCTGGTGAGGTAGAGGGTAACAAGTTACAAAAGCAGGCGACCGCGATAGGACAAGGCATGATTGATAATTCATATGAAGAACGTGATGTCTTTGATCCTGATAAAGTGGCGAAAGATGCAATAAAAGGCGTTGATACATCGGAATTGAAAAGCCTAGAGTAACGGACTGATATAAAGAATAAAGCTCGTCATTTGACGAGTTTTATTCTTGTCTAAACGATTCATGTTTCAACGCTCAACAGGGCATTCATCGTTTGGGTATGAGTAATGTCGTTAATCACCTTTCTTGTTCTTTTGTTCAAGGATTAACGATAACAGGCGAACGAGCAGGGACTGAGCTTCCGGTGAGAGCAATCGCGCCACGGCCGTTAAGTCATTTGCTGTGACATGCTGAACATCACGTACATCTAAAGCAATATCTAGGTCAGTCAAATGAAGCGAACGCAATATGGCACGATATTGTGAGAGTTTAAGATCGGACTCTCCGCGCTCGATCCTTTGATATGTTTTTACGCTCATTCCAGCGATGTTTGCCATTTGCTCACGGGAGAGGCCATTCGATTTTCGTCTTGCGATCAGTGCTTGAATTATAGGGTCTACCTGCATGTGCTCTCCTGAAAGGACAGTTTTGACCTAAACGGAGCAAGAAGTGGACCAGTTTAACCACTACATATTTACCTGCTTTGCAATCAGTATAAAAATAACTGTCTTATAAAAACGTAAATATTTTAGTCAGTTATTAACTCAATGGAAAAGTATCAATCATACAAATCAATAGAAACGAAAGCTTCTATTCGCAAAATGCAACGCATTTTAGATCATTTATTTAGTGAAATTGATCAGCAACATCGTGAGACTAAAGAGAATGTTGTGACACTGATTCAACAGTCACAACAGCGATTGATGAACTACAAAGAGCTTTACCTTCACAAAGAATCGATAAGTGAAGTAGAGCTGCGGATGGCGCATGAAAACATGAGTGAGACTGAGAAGCAGGTCGCCGATATGGGTATTCCAGTGTTAACTTATATCATTGGCGCGCTAGATAAAGCGTATTAACACAATCGTAAAGTCGGGCGATACAAGATTTATGCAATTTCGATCAATTGATGACATCTAAAAGAAAGGATGCAAATGCTGGGGAACCACACCCAGCATTCGGACACTCATTTACCTATATTTTCGAACCGTAAATCAGTGTTTAGAGGTATGTGAACCGAACAGTGTCGGTACGCAGCGAATAATAGCGATATTGTCCGATCTAGGCTACGTCCTTGGAATCTAACACCTTCACTTAAACTGTAAATTAATCTGTACACCCAGCCAAATTGAGCCATTGAGCACGTTCTTCCTTCTCTTTTAGCGATAAAAGACTAATTAGTGACGAAAAAAACAACACATCTTAGGTAAAAGATAAGAGTTGTTAAAATATATCGCTATAAGATTGACCTTTTGCTTTTCAATCGTCCTGCTTATGCCTTACAATCTTTTCGAACCAAATCCATTCATAACGAATGGGGTTGATGAATTAAGATGAACAATTTTGCTTCGAACCCAAAGTTGCGCACATTTCATCAGCGATGACATCGCCAAAAATGACTCTCAAGTGTTCATGTGCAAATGATTAACCACCTTTTGTTGCATGTTTTCTTAGCCATACAGGGCTCTTGTAACATAGTGCTCTTGTAACCAAATTTTGACTAAGTCGGAGCGTTTTGTTGTGTGCTTTAGATAAAGCACAACTGGCGAGAAATTAACGGATTGAATTTAGAGGTATTAACCGTGAACCTAAAACTTGTCGGCAGCTCCCTGATCGTTGCAGGTACTGCTCTTGGCGCTGGTATGCTTGCTATACCAATGGTGCTTGCTCAATTTGGCCTCCTTTGGGGCACTCTTCTTATGTTGTTCATCTGGGCTGGAACGACTTATGCTGCGCTGCTCCTTCTTGAAGCCAGTTGTAAAGTAGGTGGTGGTGTGAGCATGAATGCAATTGCTCGCGAAACGCTTGGTAAAGGAGGCCAGTTGGTAACCAACAGCTTGCTTTACGCCCTGTTAGTTTGTCTATTAATGGCTTACATCATTGGTGCGGGTGATCTCGTACAAAAAGTAACAGCCTCATTTGGGCTTCCAACATCTACGATCTCAAGCCAAGTCGGTTTTACTCTTTTAGTTGGTATCATTGTTTCGGCAGGTACAGGGGTAGTAGATAAGCTGAATCGCGGTTTGTTCCTAGGCATGATCGTAGCGCTGATCCTGACACTTTTTGCGCTTGCACCAAGCGTCTCGTTTGAAGGACTTGATGAGGTTGTGAGCGACGATAAAATGGCACTTATCAAAACCAGTTCGGTGCTTTTCACCAGTTTCGGTTTTATGGTCGTGATCCCATCGCTTGTAACTTACAACAAAGAAGCGAGTAAAACACAGCTGCGTAATATGATTATCGTGGGCTCAACTATTCCGCTTGTTTGTTACCTATTATGGTTGTTAGCGGTTGTCGGCAATCTACCACCTCATGAGCTTGTTCAATACTCCAACGTAACAGAGTTGATCTCGGTACTAGGTCAGCAATACGAGGGCTTAGAGTTCATCCTATCCATGTTTACTGGTTTGGCACTACTAACGTCGTTCTTAGGTGTTGCAATGGCGCTATACGATCAAAATGCAGACCTACTGAAAGCAAGTAAGCCAGTGATTTTTGTTACTACTTTTGTGCTACCACTATTAGGTGCTGTATTTGCGCCAGAACACTTCCTAGCTATTCTCAGCTACGCGGGGATTATTCTTGTGTTTCTCGCGGTCTTTGTCCCATTATCAATGACCATGAAAGTGCGCCGAGTGCCGGTAGAAGATGACAATATTTATGAAGCTGGTGGCGGCGCAATGGGAATGAGCATGATCTTCCTATTCGGCTGTTTCTTGCTGTTTGCCCAAGCAGTATAAAACCACGCTAGCTTATTTAAAAACTGAGTCGCTCGTATTCAAACGGGCGGCTTTTTTGTATTCATAGCCGAACCCAGGCCACTCAAAGTCATCAGCATTTGTGATGTTTGACGTTTCTCTGATAATCACGGTTAGCGCTGACTTTTTAGTAAAACTCCTTAGCGAAAGGCTGACATGTACAGTGATTCACCCTCCTATTATATCAATGTTGATATGAATAAGAGGCTCTGTTGTGTCAAAGCAATTATCTTTTGCCATGGTTGGCGTTATGTTGTCTTTAGGTGTGTTGAGTACAGAAGCGGTGGCTGACCCGAAGCATAAGCATGGACATCGGTACGGGTACGATCACCATCATGCGCATCACCACCATCATAAACACAAGCGCAAGCACAAGCATAAACACAAACATCGTGACGTTATTTATGTGGAGACCAGACGACCAAGGCGCAGTTACTATTACCATGACCGAATTCCTCGGAATAGTACCTACATAAAGATTGGAGATTTCACTTATCTAAAAGTGGACGACCGCTATTATCGTCGTTCTAATGATCGCTATATCCATGTCGAGCTCAATTAAACTTGAAAGGACACATAGTCGGCGTTCTTGTAATGTTGAGCTTAATAGCACCAACATGGCACATGTAACATCGACCAACACTAGGGTAGAGGGTTAAAAACAAAAACAGCGAGCCGGTGCTCGCTGTTTTTGCTTAAATGAGTGTTAGACAGTAAATCTATTTAAGATTTGATCTTGTTTATGTACATCTTCTTGTTGCGCCTGCATCGCGTCGTTGGTTCGATTTGCCGATTCGGCGACTTGAGTCGATAGGTCTTTAATATTCACCGTATTGTTGTTGATCTCTTCAGCGACGAGGCTTTGCTCTTCCGCTGCTGAGGCAATTTGCAAGTTCATATCGGAAATACGCTGAATCGCATCACGAATGCGTTGTAACGCACTATTTGCTAAACCCGCTTTTTCAACGGCCTCTATAGCACTACCTTTGCTTTGATGCATGGCATTTGCCACAGATGAAGCGCCAGATTGTAGTTGCTCAATCATAGTACGAATCTCTGTTGTCGACTCTTGAGTACGTTGTGCCAGTGTACGTACTTCATCTGCAACAACGGCGAAGCCTCGGCCAGATTCTCCCGCACGTGCAGCCTCGATTGCGGCATTCAACGCGAGTAAGTTTGTTTGGTCCGCAATATCGTTGATGACTTTTAGAATCGTTTCGATATTGGCGGTAGCAGATTCCAACACTTGTACTTCTTCGACTGCAAGGTCAATGCTATCGGAAAGCATGTTTATCGTTTGTGTCGATTCACCAACGATAGAAGACCCCTCAACCGTTGCTTGGTCGGCTTCTTTAGCTGCACTTGCCGCACCTTGCGCATTATTAGCAACCTCTGTCGCGGTGACAGACATCTCATGCATCGCGGTAGCAAGTTGTTCTAGCTCTTGCAGCTGAGTGTGAATTGCGCCTGCCGAGTCTTTTGCGCCCTCAGCGGTGATTTGAGTTCCGTTTAAAATTTGATCAGAAATACGTTTCGACTCAATGATTTGCTGTTGTAAGTTCTCCATGAACGTATTGAAGTTTGTGGCAAGCTCAGAAAACTCTTGGTCAGTATCTGTTTCGAGGCGTTGTGTAAGGTCGCCTTTCCCTGATGCTACATCTTTAATCGCATTGTTTAGCGTGTCCAAAGGACGCATGAGAGTGCGAATCAACAGAGTTAGGGCGATAATAGATGCAATCACGGCAATGATTGAATAAATAATAGCGTTGTTACGAAGCTCTCCTACGGCAGAATAGGCAACAGCTTCATCGATCACCGAACCTACGTACCAGTTCTCGCCAGGAATGTGAGTCAGGTTAACCATGTAGCGGTTGCCATCAATCTCAACATGTTGTGCTGATTGCGTAAGTTCGATTTGCGGGAGGTAGCTACCGACCTTCTCGCCGTTATACTTACTTTGAGGGTGAGCAATAGTTGTGCCATCAGCGGTGATCAGAAATAAGTAACCAGCATCAAACAGATTCACTTGGTTGACCAGATCAGAAAGGGTAGTTAATTCGAGGTCATAAAACATACCGGCTAAAAACTGGCCATTTTCTTTTACTGGCGTACCAACAGAGATGATAACGTTTTTCGAAGACGCATCGACGTACGGATCGGTTACGACCAAATCGCCTTTGCTCTTAGCTGCAATAAACCAAGGACGCCGACGTGGGTCGTAGTCTGGACCCGCATCCCAGCCGTCGTCATTTTCAATCACAAAGCCATTACTTTCATAACCAAAACCGATGGCAAGGAAGCTGCTTTTTGGCGTCGGTCTTTCAAGTATGTTTTGAACATAGCTATGTGAACTGGGATCAAGCTCAATCACTTCAGTAATGGAGCGAGCGAGATCCTTCTTTGCATTCATTTCTGATTGCACAGTGTTACCAACACTGGTCAATATCTCGTTTACACTTGAGTCGATTTGCTCCTGAGTTTGGGAGCGGATGGTCATAACTTGTTGTGTCGACAATAACGACACGGTAATTAGCAGCAAAAATGAAGAGGCTGTGACAACCTTATGTCTGAATTTCATGAGCTTTCCTCTGATTCTCCCGGTTGGTTCCACTTTGCTTTCGCCTCTTTTAAACCGAGCGAATTGGGCATAAAGAGAAACCTATTGTGTTTGGTTATATTTTTATCGACATCTTTGTCAAAAACATGAACTCATTTGTCGTCTTTTTTAACTAAATTTAAACAAACCGACAATTTACGTTAAAACTTGTGAGTGTGATCATGTTTGCGAGCTCGATTAGTGAAATTGTCATAATGAAAAGAATTGCTTAACAAACAGTGGCATTAACTGGCTTTACAGGTGAGGTGATGAAAATTTTGTTGGTGCTGAAAGGTGTTTTGTTGAAGTTTTGTCTTTGTAAATTATGAGCTTTTTACTAAAAGCCTAATGTGGACGGAGTTTTAGGTATAAAAAAGGCCCCGACGATGCGGAGCCTTTGTTAATTGACGTCTCGATTTTAGAAAATAAGATGAGCAACGCCAGCAATCACAGGTAACGTGATTAACGTACGTAAAATGAAAATTACGAAGAGCTCTACAATGTTTACTGGAATTTTGCTGCCTAACAGTAGGGCACCTACTTCCGACATGTAGATAAGCTGAGTTACTGACATTGCTGCAATAACAAAACGTGTCATTTCGTTATCGATTGAGGCCGCTAAAATTGCTGGAATAAACATATCTGCAAAGCCAACAACTATTGTCTGTGATGCTGCAACAGCTTCAGGGACTTGCAGTAGCTCTAGGTATGGGATAAACGGTTGACCCAGAATTGCAAATACAGGCGTGTATTCTGCAATCACCAATGCGACGGTACCAAGACCCATAACTACAGGTAGTACGCCAAATACCATGTCGACTGCGTTGTGTACGCCTTCTTTAAATACAGACTGAACCGATGTGACTTGACCAGCACGCTTAAGAGCTAGATCCATACCCCAAGAGAATGTGGTGTGGCCTTCTGGCACTGCATCTGCGTCTTTATCTGGGTTGCTGCCGTCAATGTAGCGATCTTTCTTCAGACTAAGCGGAGGCAGGCGAGGAATGATAATCGCAGCTACGATACCAGCTAGACAGATAGCGCCGTAGAAAGGCAAAAATAAGTGCTCTAGTTTTACCTGAGCGATAACAACTAAGCTAAACGTGATCGATACTGCTGAGAAAGTGGTCCCGACAACAGCCGCTTCACGCTGAGTATAGAACTTATTTTCGTATTGCTTGCTGGTTAGCAAGATACCAACACTTCCGTCGCCTAACCAAGATGCCATACAGTCAATTGCACTGCGGCCAGGTAGGTTGAATACCGGACGCATTATTTTACTGAGTAACGCACCAAATAGCTCCAGAAGACCGAAGTTCAAAAGAAGCGGAAGCAGTAAACCCGCGAAAATGAAAACGGCAAACAGAGTAGGTAGGAGACCAGTAAGAACAAGCCCGCCAGTGTTTTCTTCCCAAATTGCTTTTGGACCCACTTGGAAAAACGTCATTAACACGGCAGCGCCGCCGATTAAACGAACAACGAGCCAAAGTGGAGATGGGTTGAAGAGACCGTTTAAAAAACCATTACGTAAAATTGCAGCTGGCTTAAAAATTTTGCAAAGAACAGAAGCAACGGCCATGAAAGCGATGATACTGGTGACGATAGCAATCAAGGTATCGCCTAACACCGCTGGGATGACTTTTGCCATCACGGCAACGGGAATGGTTAGGCCACCATCGTAAGAGATCGGAGCCATAAAGAGTAGAAGACCAATTAGGGAAGGGATGAAAAACATCCAAAAGTTGCCCTTAGGAGCTTCAGTAGCATTAGTGGTGTTATGCATAGTTGTCTCGTGTTACTACTAGTCAATACTTGCCATTTCCATGACATAAATATTCACTAAACATCCGTATTTAATCACAGTTTTGCGGAGGGTACCCGCAAACTGCATCCATTGCAATACTATTCATTAAATACATCTAGTTATTCAGCCGATTTGTCGGGTAATTGGTCAAATAACGTCTAAGTGTATGCGAATATGTTGCTTGTGTTAGAAAATTGTAGCACGAGGGGCGAATTGCGCAGTGAATTATGGGGCGCATTGTGACTGGAATAATAAAATGGTAAACAAATGTGATTTTGATCTAACTAACTTCTTTGCCAGAAATTCAGTTAGCCTTATCTATTCTAAGGTTTTTAGTGGTGTCAAAATACCGTTCAGCGTTTCTTGTACCGTTGCAGTGTGAACCTATTGAGCCAAATCCGATTGAAGTATGTCGCTTCAATCGGATCGAAATTTTATGCTTTTTGTTGACGGCTAAGTATGTATAGGTAACTCCAGTAAATCAGAGCTGTAGAAAAAGCCAATATTGCTGGGAAAACCAGCGTATATAAACCATATACCGTAAATAGAGCCGCTCCCGCGACGCCGCCAAACAAAAAGCCAAAGAAAATGAATAGGAATAATTTTGCTTTACGTCGGTCAAATTGACGACCTCTCAAGCTCTCTCCAATCATAATCCCTAGATCGGTGATGATTCCGGTCATATGTGTGGTTCTGACTACTGCGCCGCTAAACGTGGTGATCATTGCGTTTTGTAATCCACATGCTGCTGATGCTAGATATTGGCCGTACAAATCCCCTTGCACCAAAAAGCCCAAGCTGAGTAAGAGCAAGCTCCCTTCTATGCACAGTGCAACACCATATCTTCGCCCTAGTTTTAACGCACTGCTTTCAATAAAAAAGCCGCTAAAGGCAGCGCCAATCAAAAAGCTAAATACGATGAAGAGCAGGTGAATGGAGCTATCCACACCTGTTAGCAAGCTGTTCCCTAGCTGAGTTACGGTTCCCGAAAGATGAGTTATCGCTTGGTGTTGAAAGCCGAGAAGACCAACGGCGTTGACGCAGCCCGCGAGAAGAGCTAGTAGAAACGCGCCATATTCCACCCAACGAGGAAGTCTGGAAATCACAATAAACCCCAACCAAATATTAGGAGCCGATTATAACGCTCACACCGAGTTACGAAACCCTTTACAGTAAAACTCGATTGATCATTCTCAAAAAAATCTCACTTATAGGTCGTTTGTCCGAGCCAAAGTAAATACGTGAACGCGGATTGCTCGCTAGCAGATGTGTTCCGTTGTGCATTCGAAACTCACCCACCCGTGTTTCATTTGTTCATAGACTGAAACGGTAGGTTGGTGGAACTCTTTATCGGTAAATAGACCGACGGGAATGATCATGATTTCCGGGTATGCAGAAACGAACAACCTCATTGTCGTGCCGCAGGATGGACAAAAGTCATACTGAACCTCACTGCCATCATCGCCAATTCGGGTATAGCTAGTGACTTCACCGTTTAAAGTGACGTGCTCTTTTTCAAAGCGAGCTTGTACCCCAAAAACACTGCCAGTTCGTTTTTGGCATTCGAAGCAATGGCAGACAGACGTGTGGGTGGGCTCTCCCTTACAACGGATCTCAACTAAACCGCAGGCGCACTCGCATGTATGAATGGTTTTTGTCATCGTGATTACCTATTTGTCCCAATACACCAATAGACCTAGAGCACAGAGCTTATGTCACTGGCTCGTTATGAGCTCTGGACTTGAAACTATTTGGATACAATCAGTTTAGTTTAATTTTGAAACACTTGAAGAGGTGAAATCATTTGGGTATACAATGGTATACTCGCTTTTCGTTTATACCTTTAAACAAGGAAGTCTTCATGACTCACAAAAAAATCCTGCCGATACCACTTATTCTACTTATTCCAATCGTTTTATTAGTTGTGGTTGTGATCGCAGGTGTTTATCGTTTTAGTTTGTCTGATGACGAGATCATGGCTAAGTTTCCTCAAACAGAAGTAGAAACTAACGTTATTGTGCAAGAGACGCTTGGCATCACTGCACGTAACCCTTGGACGATCCAAGTACCCGAGCAGGGTGCGGTCACTTTTCTTGATGAGTGGGATAAAGAAAACGGCTATTTGATCGGTGACTATGATGCAGGTGCGACAAAAGGTCAGGTACTTGTCCCAACTGCGTCGATTAGTCAGCGTGAGATTGAAGGTGTTTCATGGGTTGTTGCACCGATGATTGTAACGACACAAGGTAGCGGTTCGTTTAACTATGTTGGCTTGTTCAAGTTTGACCCCGTGCCGAGCCGAGTTGTACTTTTAGACAGTATTTTTGTTGGTGACCGCGTGAAATTTACTCAGCTCGAATGGAAAAGTGATACAACTATCACGCTTTCATATTTAGCGCACGGTGACGATCAAGCAATGGCAGACACGCCAAATCAATTCAATTCATCCACATTACAGCGTGTAGGGAATAACTTACATATGCAACAGTGATGAATTTTTTTTGAGTTCTGTAAAAATTCAGTATTTTCTGCGCTAGATCTCGAAATTTCCTAGTGATTTCTTATTCGGGAATGCATAAGCTATGAGCCTTGTTTGAAAGGAGATAGTAATTCCCGTGTCTACAAATGAAATTACAAGACGGTTGCCGAATCTGACAAGTCGTAGAGCGCTGCTGTTATACTCCTTGCCAGTTTTAGTTGCGATTGGTGTTTCTCACTCTCTCAAAGAGTCATCTTTAACCAAAACCATCGCATTGAACCTACCTGAATCTCAGGTCGTTGAAAAAATTCTTGATGCGACAACTGCCGAAGTTGTCACTCCCCCGAACTTCGAATATCAAATCCAAGCAGGTGACAACCTAAGCACTATTTTTAGTCAGCTCGGTTTCGGTTACAGCTCGTTAATGAAAGTAATGGAAACGGATTTGAACTACTTGGCACTTGATACACTTAAGCCGGGCAATACGCTCCGTTTCTGGCGTGATGATGCGACAGGCGAGTTAGCGAAAATGGAACTGCAATTTTCTATTGCAGATAAAGTGGTCTACAAGCTGAATAGTGATGGTAGCTATGACTTTACTGATATTTCCATTCCTGGCGTGTGGAGCCAAGAACCTTTAGTTGGCGTTATTCAAGGCAGTTTTTCTTCTTCTGCGAGTCGTTTAGGTTTAACGTCGGCGGAAGTGAGTCAAGTCGTAAGCTTACTCAAAGAGCAACTTAACTTTGGACGTGATCTTCGTGCAGGTGATCGATTTGAAGTTGTTCGTCGCTCACAAAGCATCAATGGTGTACCAACAGGTAAGAACGAAATTGAGGCGATTAAGATTTATAATCGCGGCCGCGAGATCACCGCTTACCTTCATACTGATGGTCAATTCTACAATGCCAAAGGTGAAAGCTTACAGCGCGCATTCCAGCGTTACCCTGTAAGTAGTCGTTGGCGTATCAGTTCTGGCTTCAACCCTAATCGTTTACATCCAGTAACGGGGCGTGTTGCGCCGCACAACGGCACTGACTTTGCTGTACCAACCGGTACACCAGTCGTTTCTACTGGTGATGGTACAGTGATCATGACTCGTAAACACCCTTATGCGGGTAACTACGTGGTTGTTGAGCACGGCAGCAAATACAAAACCCGTTACTTACACCTAAGTAAGATTTTGGTGAAGAAAGGGCAAAAGGTTTCTCGAGGCCAGCGTATCGGTCTTTCTGGTAAAACAGGTCGAGTGACTGGGCCACACCTTCACTATGAGTTGATTGAATACGGCCGTCCAGTTAACGCTATGCGAGCAAATATCCCAATGGCGAGTTCTGTTCCTAAGAAAGAGATGGCTACTTTTGTCGCGAACAGAGATGAAATGGATAGACTATTACGCGATAAAGAGAAAGCAGTGCTGTAATAAAGTACTTCGCTCAAAAAACAAAAAGAGACTAAGCATAGCTTGGTCTCTTTTACTTTGTGCATTAACTAGATTTGAATTCTATGACAGCAGTCTGTTCAGTACGTTAGGCACTCCGCACTTCACGTTCATTTATCAGGTGTACGATTTCTTCAACACTGTGTGGACGAGAGTAAAAATAACCTTGGATGTAGTGGCAGCCCATTTCAATTAACTTTTGTAGTGCTCTATCGTCTTCTACTCCTTCGGCAATCAAATCCACATCGAGCAGCTCTGCCAATTGCGCTATCAAAAACACTACTTGTTCAGAGGTTGTATTTGAGAGCATGTTCTGCACAAAGGTAGCATCGATTTTGATGCTATCAATCGGATAATTGTGTATATAGTTCAAGCTTGAGTATCCCGTACCAAAATCATCCAGTGCGACTTTAAAACCCAAGTATCGCAACGAGTTAAGTACCATCTGTTCACGGCCACTTTGTGAGAGTAAGACGGTCTCGGTGAGCTCTATAACAAAGTCTTTTGCTTCGTGCTGATACTTTTCAACCATGTTGGTTAAGTGATTAATATAACGGTTGGAATCAACCAGCTCATACGCTGAGCAATTGATGGAGAGTTTGACTTTATAGCCTAGGTTCGCTTCGAGTTCTTGCTTTGCGATACACGCGAGTTCAATAATCCGTTCACCTAACTCGATAATCAGGCCTGATTGTTCGGCAGCTTCAATGAACTCCGCTGGAGAGATATTTCCATAGATATTGCTATTCCAACGAGTCAAAATTTCAAAGTAATTCCAGCGGTCGCTCGTGATATCGACGATCGGTTGAACCACTACATACAACTCATCGCTGTCTTGTATATCAGTACTTAGCTGGATTCGCATTGCCTCAATAAGCTGCGTCCTACGGTGGTATAACGCACTAAGGTGTGTGTCGTAATGCTGAATCCGTGTATCGCGGTGTTTTTTACAATCTTTGAGAGCGAGACTGGCATTCAAAATCAGCTCATCGCTGTTCAACATATGTACTGGGGCACGTGCAATACCAATACTAACGGTGAAAGAAATCCGGTTAGATTTGTCGCTGTAGCCGCTTTCAATTTTGTCGAGTACTTCCTGACACACGGCGACAGGATCTTCGTCGTACGTGATGAAGGCGAATTCATCTCCTGCAACACGGAACGCATTGTTTGGCGACGACAAGCTCTGTTGAATGGCGTTAGCTGTGAACTTAATGATTTGGTCGCCGATATAGTTTCCGTTGATATCATTGATCGATTTGAAATTATCGATATCAAGATACGCCAAACTGAATGGACGAGTCGCTTGCTGCGTTAATGTCTCCAAGGTATCAGCTAAACAGCTACGGTTGAGCAGTCCAGTTAGGTTATCATGCGATACCTCATAGCTAAGCTGATTAAGAAGCTTATCTGAACGTTCACTGACCCACTTTTCACGTAAGCTATGAATAATGACATTGGCATAAAATCGGTGGAAGTCGAGGATATCTTGCGCTTCTTTCGCGTGGATGCTTCGGGTAAAGGTAGACAGTAAAATTCCCAGAACTTCGCCATTTTGTGTCTTCAATGGCAGGCCAATGTAAGCTTGAATGCCATCTTCTTGAAACATCTGATCTTCAGGAAAACGCTTGTATACCTGGTCTTGATAGAAAATATGTTCGCCAATGTCTTTCGCCACTTTTTCACAGGGGGTGCCTGAAAGGTGGTAGCTTAGGTTGTCTGTAATTTTTCCATTGCTGGCGAAGGAAATGGTATGAGCCGAATGCTGAAGATGCGCAACTTCTACAACGCAAGTGCAATGGCTCTGCAAGTGTTGATGAATATCTAACGTGACTCGGTTTAGCTGAGCCGTGCCGTTTAGCTTCAATATCTCATCAATTTTGTGGAAACTGATTTGTACCTGACCCATCGAGCATTTCACCTAGCGTTGTTATTAACATATCGTGTAAGACACGACGAATTATTATTTGATATGCATCAAATAAACTATCGGTTACTAAGGCAGATTTTTCAAATTTTGTGAACGAACAAATCATTATTTTCATGTTTTTATGCTTGAACCTTTTAAAGGTATAGCGATAAAAACGCTAAGCTAGGCGCGCTTCTCCTCTTCTAATCGTGATTTGAGATAATCGAGGAATAGCTTAGTCCGGGTATGCTGATAATCCAGCTTTGGATAGTAGGCATATACAGTGGCTTTATCCGCTGTGATATCGGGCAGGATAGGGACTAACGCGCCGGATTTGAGATCATCTTTGATCATGACGTTGTTCGTCATCAAAATACCCATGCCTCTTTTGGCACCATGAAACAGCGCTTCTGGGTTGGTCGTGGCAAAGTTACCGGACAAGCTGATACGCTTACCTCGATTTGTTTTGATTTCTCGTGAGGGTTTTTCTCCCCAAATCAGGACATTATGCTCTGTCAGATCCTCAACGCATTGCGGTGTTCCATATTTTTTTAGGTAACTAGGCGCAGCGTAAAACTGGGCTTTATGTTCGAAAAGCGCAGTGGCTTTGAAACTCAGAGAGTTCAGTTGCTCTAATTCCCGGCTAATAAACAGGTCTAAGCTTAGCTCTGGCAATTGGCCTGGTAGCGTTGTTGTTAATTGAAGTGTGATGTCTGGATATTTCTCAAGAAAATCATCGAGATAATGAACTAGAAACTTGGAACCAACGGCCAGTGTCGCGCCAATTTTTAATAGCCCCGCTGGTGATTGGTTGACTGAGCGAGTTTCATCTAATACCGATTGCCATGAATCAAGCTGACTTTTTGCTCGTTGATAAAACAGCGCACCAGCTTCAGTTTGGCTAATTGAGCGGGTCGTACGTTTGAGTAGTTGAACGCCAATTTTATCTTCTAGCCATTGAACTCGCTTACTGATAGCTGAGCTGGTGGTATTGAGTTTCCGCGCTGCTGCATTAAAGCTACCTTCTTCGACCACACGAATATAACTCTTCACGCTTTGAATCCAGTCCATTGTATCTCCTTGGGAATTAATTCCTTTCCAACTTAGCTGATTATCATCTTTGAGTATCAAATATACACTGTTTGCCATCAATCTGTCACAAAGTAGGAGGAACGTTTGCGTAAAACACCATTGTTATTAGCGATGATGATCATTGCCACAGGCCAAGTTGGCGTTAGTATTTATCTTCCTTCTTTGCCGTTGATTGGTCATGACTTGAATTTGCCGCAACATTCGATTCAGAATCTCGTCACGCTATTTCTCGTTGGCTTCGGTATCTCTCAGCTTTTTTACGGCCCATTGTCTGATGCGATTGGTCGTCGGCCGGTGTTTATTTTGGGGCAAAGTGTATATCTAGTTGGTACGGTTATTTGCATCGCGTTTTCGGACAACATTGTTGCCCTTGAAGCGGGACGGTTACTGCAAGGCCTAGGAGCGGGCAGCGCTTCGGTACTTGGTCGGTCAGTACTGCGTGATAGTTATGACGGTATGCAATTAACCAAAGCGCTATCTTATATTTCAGTCACTGCTTCAGTGATGCCAATTATTGCTCCGCTGTTTGGTGGCTGGATTGCTTTTCACCTGAGTTGGCATGCTGTCTTCGTGTTTGTGCTGATTTACTTAATGGCAATTTTTACACTTGGTTTATTGGTGCTGCCAGAAACGCTGCCTTATCCGAAGAGAAAATTTAAAGTAGGCGAAGTAAGCGCGAACTATTTGCGTCTGTTAACGAATACACAAGTGATTGGTAGTGCGAGTTACAACTGGCTTAGTTATTTATCGGCTCTGGTTACTCTCTCCTTGTATCCATTTTTAATGCAACAAGAGTTAGGATTAACGGCGGCAGATTACGGCTCTTTGATGATCATACCATCAGTTGGTTTGCTGACGGGTAGCTTAGTGCTGAATTTGATCAATGCTCGTTACAAAGCTCAGCAAATCTTGCTGATGAGTTTCGCGATTGTTTCTGTTGCTGGCGTCATGTTGCTGGTTACCCCCTTCAGTGTATTTTCATTGCTGACGGCATTCACGTGTTTAAGTTTTGCCCAAGGCATGTCATTCCCAGTATCGATCAGTTTGCTACTTTCGCCACATAAGCAACAGGCAGGCGCGGTTTCTGCGTTATCTGGTTCTATTCAAATGTGTTTAGCAGGTTTGTTTGGTGGGTACTTAGTAGACTCATGGGTTACGAATCAGCAGCAGCTTGGGGTGTTTTATTTGTTTATTGCGTTACTTTCTTGCTTTGTTCTTGTACTAAGCCAATTTCGTAAAGTGCCAGAAGGGACGGTTCAAGCAGAAACTTCCATCTGAATATACTTGCAACCAGAAGGTCGGCTTTCTAAAATGCGCAGCTAAATTAAGTCTGGCCTGTTGTGTATACTGAATAACTTGGTTTGAAAGGAAGAGGGCGAACCTTGATACTTCTCTCAAGCTTGGAATACATTTCTGCCCAATGGCTATCCGATCTCTAATCGTTAGGTGAAAGAATGCAACAAAACGAATTTGAAACACTGGTAAAAGAAATTACTCAGCAAGAAAGCATGCCAAAGGCGCTCGAAGTCTTGAAGGCGTGTGAGGAAGAAGAAGTTGCACAAGCGGCGCAATCCCTAACGGGTCAGTTTGGCCTTGCAGAAGTTGATGGTGAGAAACGTATTTACCATATTACCACTCAAGAAGACGAGTCCGGAGAAGAGCAAGAATACGTAGAGCACGTCATGAATGAAGGCGATCACTTGATCAAGTTTGCAGCGTGGTTCTTTGAAACATTCTTTGAAATCAAACAGAAAGATACGTACGTCGCGGCGGGTAAAACATACCAACAACCGAAGCGATAGACGCTCATTTCAAAAAATCCACGAAAACCAAACTGAAAGTTAATTACAAAATAAATGTGACTGGAGTCTTGTTTTTATCTATTTGTGGTGTAAAATTACTACATAGTTAAGTCAATACATTCAGGAGAAGGTCATGGGTAACGAACTTGGTGGTGCTTATATTGGCCAGATGATTGCAAAAGACGCGATGCACAAAGCGCTTTACGGTAAAGCGAAGAAGAAAAAAGCTTCTGTTTTTGCTCGTGTTATTAAAAAACTGGCGAAATAATTTAAAAAGCCCTGATTGAAAAATCAGGGCTTTTTGCTTTTCTCTGTTTTGTTGTTAGTAAGTAGCCAACATATTGCACAACATTGGCAAAACGCTACTCAAAGACTGATGACATTTAAATCTAGAATTACGCGGATTGGCTTGGTATCTCCACAACATTGTTAGGCACTTTATCTAGCCCCTTTGCTGATAACCACTTTTCTAAATCGTCAGCGCCTCCAATATATTTTCCATCTAACCAAATTTGCGGCACTGTTACCGGTGTTTTTTCGCCAATGATGGCTTTTACTTCAGGAATCATGCGATATAAGGCGGCGCTGTCTTTAACTACATCATGGTACTCATACTGAACGCCAGCCTCGTCAAGTAATTGTTTGGCTTTGACACAGTAAGGGCAAGTTGCTTTACCATAAACAATGTTGCCTTTTAGCTCATCGCGTTTTACCCACTCAGCAATAACAGACTGTACAAGCACACCCCGATTCAATGCTTCTCCTTGGCTGATAACTTTCCCTTCGACAAGAAGAATGGGTGCATGCCAAGCACCAGCTTTTAATGGTTCCCACCAGTGCGATAACCAATCTTTTACTTCAAGTTCAACGGGCACATTGGCTAGTTCGTTTTCAAAAGTATCCTTTAAAATATCTTTGGTTAATGTACATTCACCACAAGGAATATTGACTTTGAATGGGCCCCAACTACCAGCCCAGCGATACAGTGTAATTTTGATTGGTTGACTCATATGGGTTCCTCATTTCCTTTCCTGAAAATATAGAACTTTTAAATTAGATTTTTCTTTCAATTAACTTTGTCTTTTTCGCTTCCCAATGCGTAATAAACGCAATAGATGCAATAATAATCGCAGCACCTAACCATAAACGACCAGGTGGCACCCAACCAAACACCAACCAACCAGCAACAACATTCAAAGGCAGTTTGGCGTGATCAAATGGTTGCACAAATGAGGCGTCTGCTACTGCATATGCTTTAACGATAGCCCATTGAGCGAGTGCTGTAAGTGCACCTGCGGCTAAAAGCACACCCCATATCGTCCACGTATCTGGCATAGTAAACGTCGGTATCGCTAACAAGATATTAAATGGTGTTATCAGCAGCAATAAATAGACAACCATGGTTGATGGCGGATCGTTTACCGACATTTTTTTAACCATTAATGAATACGCTGCCCAGAAAAATGCGGCGCCAACAGGGAGCAGGGTCGCCCATGTAAATGAGTCTGCCCAAGGCTCAAGAATGATCATGGCACCAACAAACCCCGTCAATGTAGCGAGCCAGCGTGCAGTACCTACTTTTTCTTTGAGTAACAAGCCAGAACCAACTGTGGCAAATAACGGGGAGGTCATGAGAAGTGCAATACCTTGCCAAATTGGAACTGGGTAAGCGAGAGCCCATAACCAAAGTTGAATCCCGATAACAGAGAGAAAAATGCGGAATGCATGCCAGCCAAAGTGTTGGGTTCTTAAAGAACGTCTAATCCCAAGTGTACGTAGGTAGGGCAGAATAACAAATAAGGCGATTGCATATTGGAATAACGCAAATGTGGTGGAGGAGACACCAAAGTTGATGCTAGCAATTTGGGCGAAGCTGTTCACTATGGCGAATGCCAAGCCAGCTGTTAGCATCCAGGACGCACCTTGAACAGGATGATGATTCAATTGAAAAATTCCAGTTTGATAGAGGTGGCGGGATCATACGTCCTATTGTTTTTCGCGCCAATAAAAAAATGCCTCCCAGAGGGAGGCGACATTACCAATTCAAAGGACGTGCCTGTTATAACAGGTACAAAGAACGAGAAGCACAAACGCTGCCATGCATTTGCATAAATAATATTGCAGAACACGTGCCAACTTTTATATGTTTGATTTTAAATGGTTTTTTTGTTTTTCTATGTTGTCGATTAGATGAAATGCACTAACTTAGTGATCAATCGCATTAAAAGAGGGCAGAAGTAGGCGTCGTTACGCTCGTTTTTCATTGCTGAGCGATGCTTGGATAGTGTGAAAACTTATCGAGTTGTGTTGGGTTACATAAAAAATGGCCAGCAAAGGTGCTGGCCAAGTGGACTCGCTCTTAGGACAAGAGTGAACTAGAAATCGTAACGTACGCCTAGGCGCAGTGTATCTTCGCCTTCTGTTACTAGACCTGTTGTTGCATCTTTTGCTTCATCAAGTTGGTTGATGTAGTAAGACAGGTAAGTACGGAAGTTGCTGTTTAGTTTGTAGTAACCAACAAGCTCGATACCTTCAACGGTGTCGTACTTTGAACCGTTGTCTGGATCATTCTCTTGAGCTGTGTATAGAGCTGCAAGTGTCACTTTGCTTGCTACTTTGTAGCTTGCGACTAGCTCGTAAGCCGTAAAGTCTTCAGAGTCAGTCAGGGAACCTTGAGAATAAGTACCTGCTAGGTAAAGGTTGTCCATCGAGTAAGCGATACCACCTAGAATTTGATCTTCAGAGTTATCTTTATCTACATCGCCACCAGAGTATGCAAGACCAAAGTCGAGGCCCATTGGTAGTGAGTACATTCCAGAGATGCCGTATTTATCTTCGTTATCGCTAGAGTTTGCTTGGTAGGTTGCTTGAAGTTGTAGTGCATCAAACGCACCACGGTATGCGAAAACGCTGTCTTGCTTATCAGACGACGAATCAATAACTTGCTGAACACCAGAGAATTCTGTGATATCCGTCATGTCAGAGATGATGACTGCAGCCATGTCTTGACGACCTACAGAGAAAGCACCGATATCAGAGTCGACGCCTGCATACATGTAGCGGTTTTTGAATTCACTCTTGCCCGTTTTTTGTTCGGCTTCGTAAACACCGAAAGCAGAAAGGCCGTTGCCGATGTCTGTTTTACCTTTTAGGTTAAGACGAGCACGGCTTTTATCTTCCATGGAACCTTCAACTTCAGCACCGTCTGAACCGATGAAGTCACCACGAAACTCAACGCGGCCGCCAACTTTTAATTCAGTACCGTCGTTTTTGTATACAGTTGCTGCGAATGATGGTGCTGATACCAATGCTGTAAGAATTGCAGTAGTTAGTGCTGCCTTTTTCATTTTCTTATTACCCTAGTTGTAATCGATGGGCTTTCTTGCCCGATGTGTTGATGACGCTAAGGTAAAGGCTGAAAATGAAAGATAGATTTCTGTTAAGTTATGATTTGATTGCACTTTTATTGCTGGAAAGAATAAGTTCCCCTTCTCATACCACTTATAAAAAGAAAGGTTTATCTTTTTTGAGGTTTTTTCCTCTCCGTTAAAGACTGTGTTTTTTTCAAAAAGTTCCTGAATTGCTTCTTGACCCTAAATGTAAGTAAACATTTCAATTTGGCAGGGAAGTTTGGCCTAAAAATAGCGAATCATCAGCTATTTGTGAGCTAACTCTCTCTAAAGCATTTCTTATTGTAAGGTTTTTATTTCTCGATTTCTTGAAGGCTAAGTAAACGATTGCTTTTTAGGTTTTGTCTGAGATCTTTTCACTCGGTTGTCAGGAACTAATCAAATAAAGTGTCGGCAGTTGTTACACAAAGGTAAAACTAATCTGGTGGAAACGATGCCTCGGATAGCCTTTGTATTCCTCTCTTTGTTCATCATTTCGTTTTTACGAAAGTGAACCAAAGCCGGGTCTAAAACTGACTAACCAACTAATAAGTAATGGATTTAGAAATGAATAAAAAATTATTAGCAGCGGCAATCGCGGCAGCAACCTTCGGTACTCAAGCAGTTGCAGTGGAACTATATAATAACGATGGCACAACATTTTCGATGGGCGGCCACGTTTCTGTTAATTTAAATGGATCAGAGCAAGGTGACACGGATGTGGGTACTAACTCTCCTCGTATCAATATCTCTGCGACACAGGATTTGGGTAATGGCTTCACCGCAGACGCACGTGGTGAATGGGCGCTAAACTACTTAGACGGTGGTGAAGAGTCGTTTAAAACGCGTCTAGGTTACTTAGGTGTAACGCATGAGGTTTATGGTCGTGCAGTAGGTGGTACGCAATGGTCACCTTACTACGATGTCGCAGGTATTGCAGATATGCCAATCGCGTTTGCCAACGACTTCATCTATGACGATCATGGAAACCTTGGCACTGGCCGTGCGGATAAAATGCTTTCTTACCGTAATGCCATCGAGCTGGGTGAAGCGGGTGTGATCAACTTTGGTCTTGGTTGGCAGGGTGCAAACGATGATTACACGCGCAACGATGCTGGAGTTATAACTGGCGGTGCTAAATACGATGACCGTGTGCAAGCTGCGCTTTCTTACTCAATCATGGGCGCTAAAATCGGTTACTCTTACAATGGCGGCGATTTCCAGCACCCTGCATATGCAGGTAAGCACACGGCGGAATCACACGTTGTATCAGCATCTTACGGTGCGTACGGCCAAGGCCTATTCCTTGCTGCAGTTTATGGTTCAAACGAAAACATGAACTTCAGTGCAAAAGGTGACCGTTTAGAAGAAAGTGATGCGTACGAGGCGATCATCGCATACGCTCTGGCGAACAGCCTAAACTTGAGTGTTAACTATGAAATGGTGGAAGGTAAAGAGTTTAAGAACTCTAAAACAGAAACTGCTCGTGAAGAAATGGCACTACAAGCAGAATACAACTTCACGCCTAAATTTGTTGGTTACGCGGGTTACCAGTTTGACCTAAATGACGACAATGGTCGTGAAACTGATGACAAATGGGCGTTAGGTGCTCGTTACTACCTATAATAGGGTTTAGCGAGAACTATTATTCAAGCTCATTGATCTAAAGCCAGCCTCGTGCTGGCTTTTTTGTCTATTTGTTTTACAAATACTTTGCTGTTTCAATTAGATGATACAAAATTCAAAACGGGGTGAATGTCTTATTTTTTACACTAGAGGTTGCTATTTAGTGTCGTTAAGTCAATAGGTTAGATTATGATGGGATTTTTGTTTTGCAGGGAAGAATGATGAGTGTTATTCAAGTTGAAGAAAAGAAAGTAGAAGTGGGTAAAGTGCTTTGTGTTGGACGAAATTACGTTGAACACATTCATGAGCTTAATAATGCAATGCCTGAGCAAATGGTTGTATTTAATAAACCCGCAACCTCCGTATCAACAACTCTGCGTTCATTCCATCAAGAGCCCCTTCATTATGAGGCTGAAATCTGCTTTTTGATCAAGGATGGACGTTATTCAGCGGTTGGTTTGGGATTGGATCTGACCAAGCGTGGTTTGCAATCCTCGCTTAAAAATCAGGGGTTGCCGTGGGAGCGTGCTAAGGCATTTGATGGCTCCGCTGTGTTTAGTCGGTTTGTCTCTTTGGATAACATTGATATCAATGATCTAAACCTTGAGCTCTTAATCAACTGTGTTCGTGTACAAAAAGGTCACGTTAACCAAATGCTCTATCCGCCGCTAACTATCCTGGATGAATTAACCAGTTACACAACACTTCAAGATGGCGATGTAGTGATGACTGGTACACCAAAGGGCGTTGGTGAGGTACATGAAGGTGACATCTTCCTTGGTCGATTAAAGTGTGGCGATGTCACCTTGTTGGAGATTGAGTGGTTGGCGGATTAAAGCCAAATTCGTAGAACGAGAAATACCACCATACTGATAACCGTCGTTAAAAGAACATTTTTAGTAAAATACGCGATTAAAGCAGCCAGTACGGCAGCCAGTAAAAATGGGTTTTGCACATTGACGCTGAGCTCCCCATCGGGAATGAAAACGATCGGTGCCCAGATCGCAGTCAGTACTGCGGGGCTAGCGTAATTGAGTACTTTTTGAGTGCGCGTCCCTAATCGCAATGGTAGCTTGGGTTCTAAAAACAAGTAGCGGCTGGTGAAAACAAGTACCGTCATCAGCAAAATAGCCAACATGATCATTAGCGTTTCTCCTTTACTTGTTCCACAAAGTAACCAGTAAGCATGGCTAAAATGCTCGAAATCATCAAACTTCCCTCAATTTGATAATAGGTTAGGGCAACTGAGCTCACCAAAGCCACAATAACACTCGCGAGCACCGCTGCATTTTTAATGGTGGGTACTACTATCGCGATAAAAGTAGCGGCTACAGCAAATTCCAAACCCATTTCGTTCAGTTCAGGGATTAGACTTCCCGCAATAATGCCCGTCAATGTCGCGACATTCCAAAACAGGTAAAAACTCAGACCAGCCCCAAGTGCATACCAGCGATTAAATTGTTTATCGGAATGGTGGCCTACAATCGCAAACAGCTCGTCAGTAAGTAAGAAGCCGAGTGATAATCGCCATTTTAGAGGGAGCGGTGCAATTTTACTGCGCATCGATACACTGTAGAGGAAGTGTCGAGAGGTGATAAAAAACGTTGTCAGTAACATGGTCACTAGACCTGCTCCCGTTTTAATCATTCCCATCGCGACGAGCTGTGCAGAACCTGCGAACAAAATGGCGGATAGTGCTTGTCCTTCCAAAGGGTGAAGCCCAGTATCAATTGCGAATGAGCCTGCGAGTAAGCCCCAAGGGAGCACTGCGATACTCAGAGGCATCATCGCAAGTGTACCTTGCCAAAATAGCGTGGCTTTTGATTCTTTTTTTAACGGCAAAGTGTGGTCCATAGTTTCTTCTTATTTATTCCTAAATCAGATTACCAAGATAGCTCGGTAGTCGCATAACGCCTTGTACAATATTGCTGCTTTAGCTGTGACGGACGTATTGGCCGGGAGTGACGCCCATGGCTTTTTTAAAGTGTCGATGCAGATGGCTTTGATCATGGAAGCCGCATTCTTGTGCCACGTCTGAAATTTTTTGTCCCATTTTTAGTAGCTTCTTCGCCATACGTAAACGTTGCTGAATTTGATAGGCATGAGGCGGAAAGCCAAATTGCTTTTGAAACTCTCTCAGCAGATGAAAAGGGCTTAATCCAGACAGTTTGGCGAGTTCTTCTAGTGAGACGTCCGTTTGTGGAAAGTCTTCCAAAAATTCTCTGACGAGCTGCACTTGTCGCTGAGCTCTGGTTGACTCTTTCAGTGGTGCCCGATGAGTGCTGTGTTTACTGGCTAGCTTGATCAACGTGCCGTAAACCAAAGTTTCTCTCAATAAACGGTTGTCTGATTTTTCTAGTGTTTCAAATACCAATCGTAACTGACTAGCCAGCTCAGGATCGTAAACCACAGGTTGAGGGAAATAGGGCAGAGCTACATTTGGTGAACCAAGCTCTTGTCCTAAAGTTTGAAACTGCTGAGGTACAGGGTACATTGCTTTGTATTCCCAACCGCCTTCCGAGGCTGAATGCCCGTTGTGTACTTCATCTGCATTAACAAGGATGATGCTGTCCTGTGGCGCGATATGATTCCCGCCCGTCCTAAAAAATTGTTGTGCCCCTTTTTCGATGACACCAATAGTGTAACCTTCGTGGCTATGGCGTGAAAAATTCTGCTTCTCATACTTTGCATCGAGAAGTTCTAAACCGCCGAGCTCTTGAGCTATCTTGAAGGTAGCGATTTCCTTATTCTTTTCTTTCATCTTTATCCGGTCTGCTCAAGAAAATCATTTTAGAAGTGTAACGGATCCATCGTGCTTATTTTTGTACAAAATTGCTATTCGATTTTGATAAACAGGCGAATTGATTGCTACTTTTCAACTGGGCAAACTATGATTTTTATTTTTTGACTTATCTTGGCTATTTTGGGCTGGATGATGTTATTTTGTTGGTATAACATTCGCCGCCTTGTTGTAGAAAAGCGGTTCCATCATGATTGATTTATCTGTACTTCCTGTTTATCTCACCGCAGTAGTGGCTTTGTTGCTGTTACCAGGGCCCGATATGTTGCTGATAGCGAGCTCTAGTATGAGTTACGGTAAGAAGGTCGGTCTTTTTGCTAGCTTAGGCAATGCGACGTCTGGTGTTATTCTTACTTTGCTTGCTGCGATGGGCGTATCTACCCTGATTGCCATGAGCCCAATAGCCCTTAAAGTCCTTCATCTATTAGGTGGCGCTTACTTGTTAAAAATGGGTTGGGACTGCTTACGAGCTGAGGCATCTTCGGCTCCAGAGCTTGATGGTCAAAACAAAATGGCATCAACTTATTATCAGCGTGCTTTGATGAGTAATTTGCTTAACCCTAAAGCCTTGGTCTTTTTTGTGATGTTTTTGCCGCAGTTTGTCTCAAGCAATATCACTGCATCTTCCGGTGAGCAGATGCTAGCGCTAGGGTTATTGTTGAACGTTCTTGGCTTGTCATTCAATTTATTACTTGTTGGGTTAGCAGGCACATTGGGCAAAGGGCTGCTCGAGAACGAAAAATTCCGCACGTATCAACATAAACTAATGGGGTTAGTGTTTGTTATTCTGGCGTTGTGGATGCTGAGTAGTTTCGCCTTGTAAAGTTATCATATTCCATTAGAAAGCCAGCAATTGCTGGCTTTTTGTTTTAGGATATTGGTGTTTCCTAAGGAGAGGATATATGAAGCTTGAATTTTGTTTAAATCCAGATCAAACAGACCTTGATTTTGTTCGTGAAGGTATTCGATCTTATAACCGACTGCATTTACCTGAAGGGGAAGTGCATGCTGTAGGCTGTTTCGCAAAAGATGAGAATGGCAAGATCATGGGTGGCTTGACTGGCGAAATGTTTAAAAATACGGTGTTTGTTGAGTTTTTGTGGGTAGACGCTGAAAGTCGAACCTCTGGTCTCGGTAGTCAATTAATGTCGATGCTAGAACAAAAAGTAAAGCCTCATGGGGTTACCCATGTTTATTTGGATACCTACAGCTTTCAAGCTCTTGAGTTCTATCTCAAATTGGGTTTTGAGAAAGTGGGGCAGTACTCAGGCTATCCTGCAGAGGGCATCCACAAGTACTTTCTACAAAAGGAAATTGTAGGCTAGGGAAAGCACGGGTTAGCTTGACTTGTTCTAGTGAAAATCAAAAAAGAGGCGCGAATTTGCGCCTCTTGTTGTATCAAATATCTATGTTTCTCTTTGACTTACAAACTTTGCTGGTGCGCGTCGATAAGTTCGTTCATCTTCGCTTCTGCTGCTTGCTGTGCTTGTTCATAGCTCATATCCGCAGGGAAGAGGTTGATGACTTCGTAGTAACATTTTAGTTTTGGCTCAGTACCAGAAGGACGAACAATCACGCGAGATTGATCTTCTAGGTGATAAATCAATACGTCACTTGCTGGTAAGTCAATGGATTCTTCAGAGCCGTCGTCAAACATGCGAACCGATGTTTTTAGATCTTCGGTTACTGCAACTTTTTTACCAGCAATCTCTGTTGGTGGATTGGCTCGGAGTTTGTCGCCGATTGGTGGAGAGTTCGGGTCGAGAGCGATGCTGCGTTGTGCGTTGAAGTAGAAACCGTGCTCGCGGTACAGCTCTTCCAGTTTATCCCACAGTGTTTTGCCTTGCGCTTTAAGCTTGCCTGTTAGCTGTGAAAACGCGACGATTGCAGATAAACCATCTTTATCCCACACCTTGTTACCCACGGTATAACCGAGCGCTTCCTCATAAGCAAACAAGAATGGGTTGGTTTCTGTCTCTTGTTCCATGGCAACGTTAGTAAGCCATTTAAAGCCAGTTAATGTTTGATAGTATTGTGCGCCATGCGCCTTAGCGATGCTGCTCAGCATTCTTGAGGATACGATGGTGTTGCCAACCAAAGCGTTAGGTTGCTGTTCCAGCAAGTAATCGCCAAACAGTGAGCCCACCTGATCACCTGTTAGCATTTGATACTCGCCATCTGGGCGTTTAACTGCCACGGCAAAACGGTCCGCATCTGGATCGTTCGCGCAAGCGATATCGGCATCTACGGACTTACCTAATGCCATCACCATATCCATTGCACCGGCTTCTTCAGGGTTTGGGAAGTTGACGGTTGGGAAGCTTCCATCAGGTTCGCGCTGTTCCTTAACACTTGCCACTTTTTGGAAGCCTGCGTCGGCAAGTAGCGTTTCCGCCATATTCGCGCCAACGCCATGCATTGCGGTGTAAGCAATAGATATATCGGTATTGTTGTCAGGAGTAAGCAGCGCGTTTTCGTTCATTGTCTTACGGTAAGTTTGGTAGTAGTCGTCTTCCAACCAAACTAACAAACCGTGCTGTTTTGCATCATCGAGAGACATTAAAGGTAATGGCTTCGTTGTTGCGTCATCAATTTTCGCTGCGATTCCAGAGTCGTGTGGAGGAATAATCTGTGCGCCATTCTCCCAATATACTTTAAAGCCATTGTATTCTGGTGGATTGTGACTGGCAGTAACAACAACAGCGGCCGCCGCATTCAATGTACGGACACCAAACGCGACAATTGGGGTTGCTGCAACGTCATACGTTAGGTAAACCTTGATACCAAGGGCCGTCAGTACGGATGCGGTATCATGCGCGAATTGTTTTGAATCGGGACGACCGTCGTAGCCAATAACGACACCACGACTCGCGGCATCTTTGACTTGCTCAAGCAAATAGTTCCCTAAACCAGTGGCGGTCTCTTGAATCACCAAGCGGTTCATTCGGTTTGGACCTGCGCCCACTTTGCCACGTAAGCCTGCAGTACCAAAGGCAAGGCGTGAGCCAAAGCGATCAGTAAGTTCTTGTTCATTGTTCGTATCGACGAGGTGTTGTAGCTCTTCACGAGTCTTAGGATCAGGGTCTCGTTCTAGCCATTGCGTAATTAGTGCTGTCATATCAGTCATTCCTTAGTAGGGGGAGCCTACTTTCTTGGACACTTCGTTTGGTAAGTATCTCAATGTTTTCTTTTAAATCAATGTAAATGGTTCTCAATTACATTTCAAAGAGGGCAATCGATAAACCGAATTAATTTTTCTTATCCGAACAAAATTTAATCATATTTAATTTCTTGAAGAACCTTGGAACTATAACTAGCCTTTTAACATAAATATAACAAACCGTGTCGAAATCGTAGTTTTTGTGATTTTTCGTAAAGTTGTTCGATATTTGCATCGGGACGCAAGGAAGCTCGCGTAGGCGTAGCGGCTGAGCAGAGGAGAGATCTTTTGAAAAGATTAACGACTACTCTAGCCTTATCACTGAATGTGATTTTAATCACATTTTCCTCTTTTGGTTGGTCAAAGGAAAATGACTACAACATGACAAAAGGGGTCACAGAGATAAGTGGGCAAGTGTATGAATTACATATGCTGATTTTCTATATCTGCTGTGTAATTGCTTTGATTGTTTTTGGTGTGATGTTCTATTCCATCTTCCGTCATCGCAAGTCAAAAGGAGCAGTTGCAGCACATTTCCATGAAAGCACAAAAGTGGAAATTATTTGGACGGTCATACCCATCATCATTCTTGTCGCTATGGCGATTCCCGCAACAAAAACTCTAGTAGCAATGGAAGACACAAGCCAATCGGATATCACGGTCAAGATCACAGGCTCGCAATGGAAATGGCATTACAGCTATTTTGGTGAAGATGTTGAGTTCTTCAGTTTGCTTGCCACCAGCCAAAAACAAATTGATGGAATCGAAGCTAAAGGCGCGCATTACTTACTGGAAGTAGACAACCCTTTGGTGTTGCCTGTGAATCGCAAAGTGCGTTTTTTGATGACTTCTGATGATGTCATTCACTCTTGGTGGGTACCAGACTTTGCCGTCAAGAAAGACACCATTCCAGGTTTTATCAATGAAGCATGGACAAGAATTGATGAGCCAGGCGTATATCGCGGTCAGTGTGCGGAGCTATGTGGTCGTGCACACGGATTTATGCCAGTGGTGGTGCATGCAATGGAAGAAGAAAAGTTCGATGAATGGCTAGCGAGTAAGAAGGAAGAACTCGCGCTTCAAAAAGCGGCGGCACAAGAAGCGCTCTCTCAAGACTTATCTATGGACGAATTGATGTCGCAAGGCGAATCGATATACACGGCGCGTTGCGCTGTGTGTCATCAGGCAAATGGTGAGGGGATTCCGGGTGCATTTCCCGCGATTAAAGGCAGTCCTATTGCAACCGGAGATGTTACAGAGCACATAGATATTATTGTCAACGGTCGCCCGGGCACCGCAATGCAGGCTTTTTCTAATCAGTTAAGTGACAAAGAAATTGGCGCGGTTATCACATATCAACGAAATGCATGGGGCAACGATACTGGCGATACAGTGCAAGCATCCGATGTGAATGCCTTTAAGGCACAAGGCAGTGCTAAGGAGGAAATATGAGTAAGCCAATAGATAAGGCAGTGAAGTCTGCGCCAGCAGAAGCCAGTGCGAACAGTACCATTGCGATCGATGATGGTCACGAGCATCATGCACCCCAGGGCATCACTCGTTGGTTGTATTCTACAAGCCATAAAGACATAGGCACCCTCTACCTTTGGTTTAGCTTTGCGATGTTTCTAACAGGTGGTGCGATGGCAATGATCATTCGTGCCGAACTGTTCCAGCCAGGGCTACAGCTAGTCGATCCGCAGTTTTTTAATCAAATGACCACGGTACACGGTTTAGTGATGGTATTTGGTGCGGTGATGCCAGCATTTACGGGTCTTGCTAACTGGATGATCCCGATGATGATCGGCGCTCCTGATATGGCGCTGCCGCGCATGAACAACTTGAGCTTTTGGATCTTACCTTTTGCATTTCTTATTTTGTTTAGCTCGTTGTTTTTACCTGGCGGCGGTCCTGATTTTGGTTGGACGTTTTATGCTCCGCTGTCCACGACTTATGGACCAGATAGCACTGCGCTGTTTGTATTCTCTGTGCATATCATGGGTATCAGCTCCATTATGGGCGCGATCAACGTTATCGTGACGATCGTAAATATGCGAGCTCCGGGAATGACTTGGTTCAAGTTACCAATGTTTGTTTGGACTTGGTTAATTACCGCTTTCTTGTTGATCGCGGTTATGCCGGTACTAGCGGGTGCAGTGACCATGGTTCTTACTGACAAATATTTCGGGACTAGCTTCTTTGACGCAGCTGGTGGTGGTGACCCGGTAATGTTCCAACACATCTTTTGGTTCTTTGGTCACCCAGAAGTGTACATCATGATTTTACCGTCGTTTGGAATCATTTCCGCCATTCTGCCTGCTTTCAGTGGTAAGAAGCTGTTTGGTTATCATTCGATGGTTTACGCGACGTGCAGCATTGCATTGTTATCTTTCCTTGTGTGGGCGCACCACATGTTTACCACGGGGATGCCAGTTTTTGCTGAGCTCTTCTTCATGTATTGCACTATGCTGATTGCGGTACCAACGGGGGTTAAAGTCTTTAACTGGGTTGCCACCATGTGGCGTGGAGCTCTGACATTTGAAACGCCAATGTTGTTTGCCATTGCCTTTATTGTGCTTTTTACTATTGGCGGCTTCTCGGGACTGATGTTGGCGATTGTGCCGGCGGATTTCCAATATCATGACACTTACTTCGTGGTTGCCCATTTCCATTATGTGTTGGTATCTGGTGCGGTATTCTCGATCATGGCAGCGGCATACTACTGGCTACCTAAGTGGACGGGCAATATGTACGACCACAAGCTGAGTTTATGGCATTTCTGGTGCTCAATTATTTCCGTCAATGTCCTGTTTTTCCCAATGCACTTCCTAGGCTTAGCGGGCATGCCAAGACGCATACCGGATTACGCCATTCAGTTTGCTGATGTTAATCAAATAGTATCAATTGGTGGGTTTGCATTCGGGTTGTCACAACTGATCTTCTTATGGTTGGTGATCAAGTGTATTCGTGGCGGGGAAAAGGCCTCTGCAAAACCGTGGGAACGTGCGGAAGGCTTAGAGTGGACAGTGCCAAGCCCTGCGCCGCATCATACGTTTACTACACCGCCTAAGATTGACTAGCAAAGAGTGGGGTGAGTGACATGAAACCGAATCCATCAAACAAGAAGCTCACAGTGAAGTTGCTTTTGGCGACCCTGTTAATGTTTGGCTTCGGCTATGCACTGGTCCCACTTTATGACGTGATGTGCGACGCACTGGGAATCAATGGAAAGACAAGTGAAGTAGCCGCCATTCAACCGACAGGTATGCAACCGGACATGAGCCGAACTGTTCGCGTGGAGTTTATGGCTCATGTCAGCCCAGATATGCCTTGGGAGTTTAGACCCAAAGTGATTTCGATGGATGTTCACCCAGGTGAAGTCGTACAAACCGAATACCTTGCATTTAATGAAAGCGGGCAGAAGTTGGTGGGGCAAGCCGTTCCTTCTGTTTCTCCCGGGACTGGAGCTGCTTACTTCAATAAGATTGAGTGTTTTTGCTTTAACCAGCAGCCTCTGGATGGTAAACAGCAAGCTCAAATGCCGTTGATTTTTTATATCGAACCGGACTTGCCGGAGTCTATACACACGTTAACGCTGTCTTACACACTCTATAAACTTCCCCCTCCTACAGGCTCTTAGCCACTCAGGGAGAGAGATACAGACCAAGGTTGGTCAGTAAGGAGAGAAATTATGAGTAACAAGCCAGGAACATATTATGTTCCCGCTCAAAGTAGCTGGCCGATCATCGGTGCATTTGCTCTGTTTTTGGTTGCTGTTGGCGCAGGCATGACCGTCCAGGGGACACAAAGCGACGGTGTAGTGGGAACCATTGGTGGCATTGTGCTAGCGGTGGGCTTCTTGTTCTTGCTTTACATGTTGGCTGGTTGGTTTAGTAATGTGATTACTGAATCACTGAGTGGAAAATACAGCTCGCAAATTACTCGTTCTTTTCGCCAAGGAATGAGCTGGTTTATCTTTTCTGAAGTGATGTTTTTTGGTGCCTTTTTTGGTGCCTTGTTCTACGCCAGAATGATTTCTGTGCCTTGGTTAGGTGGGGCAGATAATAAATTCATGACTAACGAAGTCCTGTGGCCAACCTTCGAAGCGATGTGGCCACTCACACTGACACCGGGGGGAGAAACAACACAAGCTATGCCGTGGCAGGGCATACCCCTTACCAATACTATCTTGCTGCTATTGTCGTCTATTACGCTACATATGGCGCATATAAGCCTTGAACAAGACAAAAGAACGGCACTGATTGTTTGGTTAGAGATAACCATCGTACTTGCTGGCTTTTTCCTATATTACCAAGCGGTTGAGTATGTTCATGCTTATCAAGACATAGGGCTCACGTTGCAGTCCGGTATTTACGGTAACACGTTCTTCATGTTGACGGGGTTCCACGGTTTACACGTTTGTCTTGGGACTATCTTCTTGATCGTGCTGCTGTTCAGAATCGCTAAAGATCACTTTTCGCCAAAGAACCATTTTGCCTTTCAAGCGGGCAGCTGGTATTGGCATTTCGTGGATGTGGTTTGGTTATGTCTGTTTGTGTTTGTTTACGTACTTTAGGCGCACTGTGAACTCTTGGTTCGACTAATAAGGGCGAGGGTTTGGTGCTAGCCAACCCGAGCTGAGCGCAATAAGCAAAAGGACGACCACCAAAGCGGAGAACATGACTCGACGGCCTAAGTAATGACTCATGGGTTTGTCTCTTTTTTCAGGATTATCTGGGTCTTCACGAACCATTTCGATAAGCGCTTTTGCGAGGTTGAAGATAATGAAAAGCAGCAAAAGGACAAGCGTCAGTTTGAATAGAAATACGGTGGACATGGCACCTCCGGTTTCATCATTGTTGTTATCAAGACAATTATGGCTATCGAAACGGTTTTGGGTTGCAGTTGGTTTAACTGTGGTTGTGTTTTCTCTTTTGGTCAAACTGGGTTTTTGGCAGTTTGAGAGAGGGCAAGAAAAACAAGCATTGGAACAAGCCATTCTCGCGCGTGCGGATAGTGCGTACCAAGCACTAAGCGTCGTTCTTGAAGACAACGACTGGCGAGAGGAAAGTATCCTCGGGAAAAAAGTGGAAGTTAATGTTGTTCCTCAGGCGTTTCCCGTAATTTTGTTAGACAACCAAACGCATAAAGGCAGTGTGGGATATTTAGCATTTCAGATTGTATTGACGAGCGATGAGCCTAGTGCCTATGCGTTATTGGAGCTTGGTTTTGTCGAGGGAAGAGCAGAACGCTCAGTGTTACCAACGGTCACCAAACTCGATAATTCGACTTTCATCACAGGACGCCTGTACCGAAAATCTACTAATCCACTGAGTTCAGAGTTAATGCCGGAAGTTGGCGATGTTATTCGCGTGCAAAACCTAAACATCGCGCAATTGAATCAGCTACTGAATATTGAACTTATGCCCGCAGTCTTGCAGCCAGACAATTTAACTCGTTGGCCCTATGACTTTCCTTGGAATCCATTGCCACTCAATAGTGCCAAACATTTTGGCTATTCGATTCAATGGTTTTCGATGGCAGGTGTTTTCTTATTACTGACTTTAATTGTTTTTGTTCGTTGGCAAAAAAAGTTGCGTCACATGGAGGTGAAGCATGACATCTAAAGTAACCAAAGGACGACTAATGTTGATTGTGCTGGTTTGTACGTTCGCGCTTCCCGCTGTCATTGCAAAAGTCATTCTCACACAAGGGTGGTATCAAAGCGGAGTGACCAATAGAGGCGAGTTAGTCGAACCATACACGACGTTAGAGCAACTTGGTCAAGAGTCACCTCTCAAAGACCATGGTTGGCAACTCGCTTATGTATTGCCTAACGAATGCACTGAAGAGTGTAAACAGCAGCTTTACCTGCTTCAGCAAAGCCATGTTGCTTTAGGTAAGTATCAAGAGCGAGTAGTGCCAGTCGTTTGGCAGACTGAGCATTCAGATCCCATGGAAGTATCGATGTTAGCGATGCAAATGAATGAATTGGTTACCTCTAAAGTGAAACCTGGGCAAATGTTGATCGTTGATCCTCTTGGGCAGCTGGTGATGTCTTACTCGCCGAAACCAAATGAGGACTTAGTCCTATTGAATAAAGGTATGTTGGCGGACTTACGCAAGCTCTTAAAACTGTCACGAGTCGGTTAGAGGAAGTGCATATGAAATTAATTCAGTTGGTGAGATTCAGTTTGCTCCTAACTCTCGTGGTGATCATGTTAGGGGCATATACTCGCCTTTCAGATGCAGGGTTAGGTTGCCCGGACTGGCCTGGTTGTTATGGGCACTTTTCTGTGCCGCATCAAGAAGAAGACGTCATACGTGCTAACCTGAACTTCCCCGAGCGGGCAGTAGAGCATGAGAAAGCATGGCTTGAGATGATTCATCGCTATTTTGCAGGAACGTTAGGTTTAGTCATTTTTGCGATGGCAGCGATATCAGTAAGGTCTGAGCGTGTAAATTCAACCATTCCGATGTTGCTAAGCGTATTGGTGATTGGGCAGGCACTTTTGGGAATGTGGACAGTTACTCTTAAATTAATGCCCGTCATCGTGATGCTTCACTTGCTCGGTGGTTTTGTTTTATTGGCGTTACAGGCGATTTTTTACTGCCAATTAAAAGCGCAAAACAATCTCTATTTCTCTCCATCTTCTAGCTCTCTGAGAGGCTTTTCATTGTTGGTTTTCCTGGTTGTTTTGGTGCAAGTGCTCCTTGGAGGATGGACTTCGTCAAATTATGCTGCGCTGATGTGTACCACACTGCCGATTTGTGAGGGAGACTGGATGAGCCATCTCTCATGGAAAGAAGCGTTTTCTTTCTGGCAAACTGGATTCGAGAATTATGAATTTGGTGTCTTGGAGTATCCGGCAAGAATGACTATACACGTCACTCATCGTATAGGCGCTATTGTTACCGCCACCGTGGTATTGGCTTATAGTATTGGGCTTATGAGGCAAGATTCTCATCATTCACAGAGAATTGGAGGGTGGTTGTTATTCACTCTGGTGTGCCAAATTATGCTGGGTGTAAGCAACGTAGTATTTCAACTTCCTATCTATGTCGCGGTGGCGCACAACCTTGGTGCCGCTGTTATGTTGAGTCTCGTTTGTGTTAGCCAGTTTTACTTGTGGCAGGGTAAAACGGCTTGGAATTACACCGCGAAAGGAGTTCGCTATGAGTAAAGAAATCGCGCTGTCGTTAAATGGGCGAAAGCGACTAAGTTCCGTTTATTTGAAGTTAACGAAACCTAAAGTGGTGGCGTTAATGTTGGTGACGGCAGTAGTAGGTATGAGCTTAGCCCCGGTTGATGATTTCCCCTGGTTGCAGGCGGTAGTTGGCCTAACGGGGATTGGTCTGATGGCAGGGTCTGCGGCAGCGTTTAATCATCTAATTGACCGCCGAATTGATGCGAGAATGGCACGTACACACAAACGACCATTGCCATCGGGTGAGACTAAACCATCATCGGTGATAGCCTTCGCTACAGTTTTAGGTGTCTTAGGGTTTGTACTTCTCTATGCGATAGTCAACCCGCTGACGGCATGGTTGACTTTGATGAGTTTGCTCGGCTATGCGATGGTATACACAATGTACCTCAAACGTGCTACGCCCCAAAATATCGTCATTGCAGGGATTGCCGGTGCGATGCCGCCTCTTCTCGGTTGGACTGCTGTAACAGGGCAATTACATGCGAATGCCTGGCTGCTCGTAATGATCATTTTTATCTGGACGCCACCACATTTTTGGGCTCTGGCTATTCATCGTGTCGAGGATTACCGCAAGGTAGATATTCCCATGCTGCCAGTGACACACGGCATTGAGTACACCAAAACTTCTATTCTGTTGTATACGGTGCTATTGACTTTGGTTTGTGTCCTACCGGTTTTGGTTGGTATGGTCGGCGTGGTGTATATTTTTGCCTCACTACTACTCAATGTTGGCTTTATGTACCATGCATGGAAGCTAAAATATGCACCAGAGCCAAATACCGCGATGGAGACGTTTAAATTCTCTATCTATCATCTTTTGGCGTTGTTCATTGCATTGCTTTCGGATCACTATATTGGTTTTTAACCTTTCTTAAAACAGAAAACGCCGCGTGGTTCGCGGCGTTTTTGGTTTTGATACTTTGGTTTTAAGACAAAGTTTTCTAGATTTATTGAATTTCTAGCAGTTCAACATCAAAGATCAAAACACTTGCTGGTGGAATTGGGCCTGAGCCACTCTTACCATAGCCAAGCGTGCTTGGTACGAAAAGGCGGATTTTCTCACCCTCTACCATGTATTGTAGACCTTCTTGCCAGCCTTTAATGACTTGGTTAAGACCAAATGAAATAGGCTCACCACGATTAACAGAGCTATCGAATATCGTGCCATCAATCAAGGTGCCGTGGTAGTGTACTTTTACTTTACTTGTTGCAGTTGGGTGAACCTCACCTTCGCCTTTTTCAAGAACCATGTATTGAAGGCCACTTTCTGTTGTGATAACGCCTTCTTTTTTCGCATTTTCTAGTAAGAATGCTTGGCCTTTGGCAAAGTTTTCATCTGCTACTTTATGGTTTGTCCAAGTACGGTAAATGAAAAAGCCCGCCAAAATAAAAATAATAAGAGGAAACAAAAATTTAGACACGTAATCTCCTTGTCTATTTAGGTTGTTTTAGCAAAAAGTTGATGGTTTCTGCCATGGCTTCAACGCTGTCATGACCACCAGTAATCACTTGATATTTTCCGTTTACGATAAAGGCTGGAACGGAGTTAATTTGGCCGCGAGTCGTGATCGCTTCTGCCTTAGTGATGTACTCAAACAGCGTTTTTTGCTGTGCTTCATCTAAATGGTAAGGGCTGATAAGGTTGCGAGACTCAAAGGCTTTCTCTACGGCGATTTGGCGTTCCTCAGCCGTTGCATCGGCACCCATTTGCACAGCAGTAAAAAGATCCGCCATAAACGCTTTATCTGGTGTTGATTCAAGCTGCATTACGGCAGTATAGAAGATGATGGCGCTCACTTGTGCACTTTCATTGAACGTTACATGCATTTTTTCAACGCTTTGATCGGTCAATGATTCAATTTGAGGGACAAACTCTTCCATTGAGCGGCAGTGGCCACAAGTTAAAGAGAATGCTTCAGTCAGGGGAGCTAAATCATATTCTTCAAGGGATACTGGCAAAACTTCGTATTGTTTGCCTTGCTGAGGCTGACTCTTGCCGCTATCGCATGCCGACAAAGCCATTACGGCAACAACAACAGCAAAGCCTTTCGATATGGTTTTTAACATAGTAGTGCTCTAAATGAGAAATTTGCGTTAGTTTATCGGTTAACGATAGTGACTAAAACCATTAAATAACAATAAAGTGAGACCATTGGTAACAGACTTTGCCTGACGTATGGACTGTAAGGGTAGGGTATTTTAGTGTTGCGTTTTATTTGAGAGATGATTTTGCATTGACTCCAGTGGCATGAACGCTGCATAGACAAACCAGTCGGTGGACAAAAGCGCTAAAGATTCGGCGTGTTTTGTCGACACAATGAACAAGAGTTTTTCTACGTTGGTAATGGTATGAAGCATTGGTTTTTAATTGTTTGTGGCATTCTGGCCGGGTGCAGCAGCCTCGATCAAGATATGGTCCCTGGTGGGAACATTTTAGATACAGCTCCTAAATCAAACACTGAGCTGAGACACCCAGAGTGGGGATACCCGAGCGCATCCAATGTGGCTTCTTCCCCTCGTTCATATCAAACGGCGAGGGCGTCAGTAAAAAAGTCGCAAAACGTGACCTCTCTGGAAATGTTCCTGAGCAGGCATAACATTCCTCACGAGACGCTCAGTGGTGGTCACCTGATGATACGTTTGAAAGAGCAAGTGCATTTTCAAACGGGTTCTGCACGGTTATCTGCTCAATCTCAAGACTGGATTCGAAACATTGGTCACTATCTGGCTGGAAGAACTGATGTTGATGTCGTGATTGATGGTCATGCGGATAGCACGGGAGCTGAAAGCTTCAATGACACGCTATCTGAAAAGCGAGCTCGTGAAGTAGAAAAACAACTATTGGCGACGAGTATTCCACGTCAACGAGTGTTTTCTAGAGGCTTCGGGGAGTATGTACCGAAGTGCAGCAATGCGACAGCGAGTGGTAAAGCTTGCAATCGGCGCGTAGAGCTAACATTGATCGTGGATGAATAACGCAGACGTTAGGCGGTAATCTTCGTTGTGTTGTTCTTGCATACCCGTTATTTGCTTAGTGGAGTTTAAGTTCGGAGTTGAGCAAGAAGACTGAATAAGGAAAGCTCGCACGGCAACATCTAGCTAGAAAAAATAGAAAAGAGGCACCGTTAGGTGCCTCTTTTACATCCGCCAATGTTCATAGGGGGAACTTAGGCAAATTCTTTTTCAACGTAAGCGACGATGTCAGATGACTCGTATAACCACTGTGTCTCGCCATCTTTTTCGATACGAAGACAAGGGACTTTAACTCGCCCACCACATTGCTCTAGTTCAGCTCGATGAGTCGGGTTATTTTTTGCATCACGTAGCTCAATGTTCACCGATTGACGCTTCATTGCACGGCGGACCTTTACACAAAAAGGGCAGGCTTCAAATTGGTAAAGTGCGTATTGTTTCGCTTTTTCATCAATACGTTGCTGTTCTTCTGCGGTGCGCTTAATACCACGAGGTGAGAACACCGCGTTCAGCAATAAGATAACCTTGCCTAAAATCCAACGGATAAACTTCATAATGATCCCTTGATGTTCATTGGGTAATTGTCCTTTAAGAATGCAATCATGATGCTTGTTGCACTGGACGTGAAGTCTATCAGTTGTTTGAAATGGATAAAACCATGTATTTTATGCGGAAAATAGACGTTTAAACCAACCCCAAAAGCCACTTGCTGAAGCCGGACGGGCTTCTTTACCTTGATAAAAACTTTGCATGAGTTCGGTTCTGAATGCATCAACGTCCATGCGTTTCATGACAAGTTCGTGCTGCAATGTATTTTGAGTCTGCTCGGCATGATCGTGCGCCAAGCTGAAATCCATATTTAAATAGCCTTGCGTGTATAACCAAAGGTGGGTGACTAAGATTAGGTCTTCAGCAGATTGGTTAGTAAACTTATCCGCGTGCTCATTACCCAAGGAGTCAGTCAGAACTTGCTGCATACGCTGGGTAGAGTGAGCATGTTGCTCGTAGTTAGCACTTGCTTCAATATGTGATTTGGTCAAAAGGCCAAGCAGGTGAAGAGTAGGTGCTGTTGTGGGTTTGTTCTCACAAACTTTTGTAAATAGTTGTGACTGTTCTTTTAACCAACGCCGCTTTGCTGCTTTATGTTCTTTAACAAAGGGGATTTCTTCAAATCCCATCTCTTGACTCAGTTCACTAAGAGACGTCATGGTTTTTTAGTTCCTTCACCGTTACTTCGATATGTTGATCATTGATATCAACAAAAATTGAGCTGCCAGTAATCATAACAGAAAGGCTAGTACCTCGGTCAAGATGCTGACAAATCAAGTCGATAGCGTCATAGTCAAAGCTCTCTACGTTGACGGGAAGCATTGAGAACTTTCCTGACATTTTGTCCCACCAGACAGCCGCTTTGGTGTTATAAGTGTAAACTTTTACATGCTTTGCGAGGCGAGAAGCTTTCTTAATTCTGTCTGGTTCTGGTTCGCCAATTTCAATCCAGTGAGTAATGCTTTGATCATCGCCAACATGCCATAAATCAGGCTCTTCAATCGTAGAGAGTCCTTTTGTAAACTCCAGATTGCTTTGAGCATTTAAACAGTAAGCTAGAATGCGAGCCAACATTCGTTGCGGCTTTTCAGAAGGATGAAGGGCGATAGTTAGATTTTTAGAATCGTAATAGTCATTATTCATATCGGAAATGGCGATACGAAATTTGTAAATGGTTGGTTTAAGAGCCATAGATTTATATCGTTTTGTTGGCAAAATAAGTTTTAGGCAAAAAAATAGCCAGCTTTAAAAGCTGGCTATCGTATCAAATTCTTTAAGAATTAAAGTACTTTGATTTGCTCTGCTTGAGGGCCTTTTTGACCTTGAGAGATAACAAATTCTACTTTCTGGCCTTCAACTAGAGTACGGAAGCCGTCACCAGTGATTGCAGAGAAGTGAGCAAATACGTCAGGACCGTTTTCTTGTTGAATGAAACCGAAGCCTTTAGTTTCGTTGAACCACTTAACTGTGCCAGTAGCTGTGTTAGACATGTCTATTTCCTAAATATCTAAATAATGTAATCTTTCGCCTCAACGGCGCTTATAGCGTGGAAAAATAAATTGCTATTGCGTACCACAGGACGACGGGTTACAAGTAATCCAACGAAATGTGAAAACAAAGAACTTTCTTTCTAGCCGTGTTTGAGTCTAGGTTAATTCCACGAAGAGTCAACATATATTAGTGCTTTATGGACAAATATTTGTATTTAGTCACTATTTAACCAGCATGTTTTTGATTAAATTTCAAATAAATGACGGTGATGTGAAGTTTTTTAGCATAAAATTCAACTAAATCTATAAATTTGACTTATTTATATAATTATTGTCCAATCTGGTTCGACCATTAAGGAGGATTTATGGCAAAGCGTAAAATCAGTCCTCAACCGAGTGGCTCACAACATGAGACCGACTTCGGCAGAGGTGAAATCAAAGACAACGCGTTAAAAGCGGTTGTTACCAGTCAGCTGTTCCAAACACGAGTCGTTAAAGCGAAAAAAGGTAAAGGTAGCTTCAGCCGTAAAATGAAGCATAGAGGCAAAGAGCCCTATTCAAAGTTCTCCCCAAGGTGGATTTTGAATAGGGCTTTTTTGTTGGTACTAGGTGTTTGCAAAACTGATGATATTCAATTTTTAGTACCAGATAAGTTTTCCTAATTTATCATGTACTGCTTCAACTGCTTCAACTGCTTCAACTGCTTCAGCGAACTAGGCGTTGAAAGTACCAATTAAGTACTAAAACTTACTAAGTTAGATTCATATCAATAAGCGTCACTTCCTGTCTTATGCAACTCTACTATATCTTTAGTCTAATCAAACAGCCGAGATTATGGTTTAAAAAGACTGGTGAGAAGTAGGTATGTCATCGACGAGTTATGGTACTTATGGTTGCAAATGTAAAAAAGCGTGTGCTTCTTTATTACTACTGTGGCTGTCCATTTGTCCGATGGCGCATGCACACAAGTCAGAGTCTCATTCTTTAATTGTTGCTAACTCCAAAGCGTGGAAGCCGTTCTCTTACCTTAGCCCAGATGGTGAACCTAAAGGTATTTTAATCGACTTTTGGAAAGAGTACGCGGCGAACAACCAAATCGACGTTCAGTTTCTCCTTTTGGATTGGGATGCTTCTTTACAAGCCGTAAAAGAGGGTAAGGCTGACTTTCACGGAGGACTTGTCTACTCGCCCGAAAGAGCGAAGTATATGGACTTTGGCGCAGTCATAATGCCTATCCAAACCAAACTGTACGTAAATAAAGATGTACTTTCGGTTGATATCAGGAGTGTTTTAACTGGCGAAATGACGCTGCCAATTGGCGTTGTTAAAGGAAGTTACGAGTCTGAGTTTGTTCAGACGAATTATCCGAATGCACCTATCGCAGAATACATTAACAATGATTCGATGATACAAGCCGCCGTCGATAAAAAGGTGCTGTACTTTGTTGCAGACCTGCAAGTTGCTAACTTTTATATGGCAACCACGCCGGGAGCGGGTATGTTTGTCCCGACAATTAGCTTATATAGTAAAGATCTTCGGATTGCAGCAGGAATGCACAGTGCAACTTCCATTTTAGAGGTATCACGAGCGTTTGAAAAAGTCATCGATACGGATCGTGAGCGGATCCTCACCCGTTGGAGTGTGGTGAAAACGGTTTATCCACTTTATCTTTTCCCTATTGCTATTTTCATTATGGCGGTCGCAACGCTTTATCATATTTTTGCTCTCAAACGTATGGTTGCTCTTCGGACAAGGCAATTAACGATTGCCAATCAGCAATTGCTGGAGATGACGTTGACGGATTCTCTCACAAAGCTATACAACCGTAGACACCTGATTGAGCAATTGGCGCTACTGAATCATTTGAAGCGAAACTTAACGGTGATGGTGTTTGATATTGATGATTTTAAATCAATCAATGATCGATATGGCCACCTTGCTGGAGACCGAGCAATAGTTGCCATCGCAGAAGCCGCTAAGTCGATGACTGATGACCGAATGACATTGGCGAGAATTGGAGGAGAAGAGTTCGCACTCGTTACGTCGTCTCTGTCAGAGCGAGAAGCGCTCAATTTTGCCAATATGCTTTGTAAAGCCGTTTACGATCAGCCTGTTATACTGGGCGGACAAGCAATTCATTTGAGTATCAGTTTGGGCTGTGCTTACTATCCTGAGTTTACCCACATCGTGAGCTTGCAAGATGCTGACGACTTGATGTATCAAGGTAAGTCTGAAGGAAAGAATCGTGCAGTTTTCCAAGTTATAACAGACTGTCAGCTTCAACCTGCGCTTCGTCAAGTGAATTAGGTCTCGCTAATTCAACTGATACTTCAAACCATCCTCAAGCCTCAAAGGTTTAGTCAGAGTAACGTGGTAAGCGTTGACGATTACGTTGCGTTGTTTTCTTTGAGGCCAATTTGCGTACAAATATTCGCACTTTCATATATATAACCCCCCACCTGCTCACGTTTTTATCATAGAAGCAGTAATTGTTTTAAAGTGATAAGCGATTTCTTGGTAAAGATCAGAACCCCTGTCTACACTCAGTGTAAAGTAATGCATATAAAGCATGATGCATACGGTGTTGTACAAAAACAATTAAAGAAGATAAGAAATAAGTTGGCTTGAGAAGGACGGGGAATGAACAACGAATGCTTTGCTAGGTTCCGAGCTGTCACGGATGAACTGTCAATGAAAGAATCGTTGTCAGTTGGGAAAGACCCTTATGCTCACTATCTCAAAGATATTGTGGGGATTGATTTGTTGTCTCGTGAAGAGGAGTTGCATTACGCCAAACTTAATCGAGCTGGTGATGAAGAAGCGCGCGAAATGTTGATTGAGTCTAATCTTCGACTTGTTGTGAAAATCGCAAAAGGCTACCTCAAACGGCCAGGCAATAACTTTACTCTGCTCGATTTAATAGAAGAAGGTAACATTGGTTTGATAAAAGCGGTCGATAAGTTCGATCCTGAGCCAGGCTACCGTTTTTCTACTTATGCGGTATGGTGGATTCGCGAGAATATAGAAGCGGCATTAATGAACAATGGCCGCACGGTACGTTTACCTGCTCATGTGTGCAAAGAGATAAATAGCCTGGCTTTAAAAAAGCTCGATGCGTCAAAAAGTGAGAGCAAGGAGTTGTCTATTTCTGAACTCTCACGCTGCTCAGGGGTGAAAGCAGAGCGTATAGATGAACTTGTTGCTCTTAGTGGTTTTATTGATGTATCGACCACTGCGGACCTTCATCGTGTTCCATTTGTTCTTGAACTGTGTGAAAGTGAGTATACGCCAGATCCACAACAAGACTGTGAAAATCAGTGCTTTACTCAAGCTATTGAAAATATTATTAAAACCTTGCCAACTAAGTTGCAGAAAGTCTTAATCCATCGATTCGGATTATTTGACCAGAGAGTGAAAACCTTGTCGGAAATAGGCCTGTTGTTAAACGTGTCTAACGAGCGTGTTCGTCAGATGCAGATAGAGGCGGTTGAACGCGTGCAGAAACGTCTCCGATTCGATGGTTGGGTTTAAGATTTTTAGCCCCTTATCCTAGCCGATTAATTTACTGGCTTGCTACTCTGTTCTTCCGTAAGTAACAGCAGCTCAAGCTGTGCTTTAGCTGCTGCCTCCAATCTCCATACACTCAATAATCGGTTAAGTGCTGCGCGATAAGTACGACTTTTGAGTAAAAAAGCGAGCGTACTTGTGTAGTTGTTTACGACTTGCGCTTGTGTCTCGACTAATGCGGTTTTGTTTTCGATGTCGATGTGTTGAAGGTTAAAGTCAGGAAGAAACGCACACTCATACCATACCTCTACAATTTCACGAATTTCGAGTTCTTCTTCAGGCACGTCAAAGTCTTGTAACTGGTAGTTTTCTGGTATCGTTGATAAATAAACCACATCCAATTTGTCTGCAACAAATGTATACATCGGATTCCTTAGTGTACGCGCTTACAGAGTAAATAGTCTCATCGTTTACATTTTTGTCAATGACCGTGCTCAATTATGAATGATGAACCACACCACATTCCGAACTTAACTTAGACTTTTTAAGTACTTATCGGTTAACCCGAAATATTTCAGGTTGCCATCTGGCTCCAAGACTAAGCTCATGTTGGATGTAGAGATCATGCCCGAATCATTCGTTGAGAAAATAACGGTCTTATTGAGTAGTTTGTCGCTGAATAACCGCTTGAAGTAGTGCGAGTTTTCTTGCTCAGCACCATTAAATGGCTCGTCAATGATAATCAAAGATTGTTCGCAGTTACCTAGCCCTAATGCGAGCCGCAGTCTTTGTTGAATACCATTTGGTAAACTTTTACAGATATCAACGCTCAATTGAGTGTCCAGGCCTTGTGGCAACCATGTATCGAGCTCAAAGAAACTCACCATTTCACGCATTTTTTCTGTTGGGATTAACCCATTATGCAAGATGAAGTTAGTCTCCAAGGAGCCTTCAAAAATATGCAGGTTAAACGGGATGTAGTTAATCGAGGTTCGATAGCGGTAACTGTTGAATTGTTTGATGTTATAACCGTCCACCGAAACTGAGCCTTGATAGCGTTCCTCTAGCCCAGCGATAATAGAAATGAGCGTCGTTTTACCGCAACCTGTTGGTCCACAAATCACAACTTTTGCGCCCGGTGGAATTTTAAAACCAAGATTAGTTAAGCCTGTTGCCGCACCACTATAACGATGGCTCACACCAGAGCCGACGATACTACCTTGAAATAGGCGAATAGGGGGGCTTTTCTCTAACGTTAGCTTATCGTCATTCATCGCCATAAGGTTGTTGATTTGCGCAGAAGACGCCTTAATGGATTGGAACTTAGAAATAGAGTTGTAGATGCCCATAATAGGCCCCAACGCCTTCCAGACTAAAATTACGGTAGCAAGCATTGCACCTGCATCGGAGGTGCCGTCCATCACGCCGATAACGGCCGCGACGATACTTGCGGTACCAATAACCTGAATCAAACTCCCGCCTGCTGCCTGAACCCTGCTATTAGTCACTGAAACATGTTCTGCATCGTTGGTGCTTTGTAAATGCGATGCGCTAAAGCGGGACTGGATAACACGCAATAATGGCAAGCCTTGGATGGTTTTTATACCACGAAGAATCTCATTCCATTGGTAAGAAACCATGGCGTTGGCGCGAGAGCTCTTGGACGTGGCTTGCGAGTAGATGTAACGAGAATAAACACAGAACACCAACATTAGAATCAACCCCGCCATAACGACTAGCGCTGCGGTACCAGACATAAGAGCAATGGCAATAATGAATACGATAACAAACGGCATGTCGAAGTAGCTTAATGTTGACTCTGCGGTTACCAAACGGCGGAAAGTGTCGATGTCTTTCAAACGTGCTAACTGAGAAGAGACACCAGCGGTAGATGTCATCGAATAAGGAAGCCACAACAGTTTGGATATTACGTTTTGAGAAATATGCACCGCCAAATCCTTCCCTGATGTGGCGATGATGTTGACCCGCATTTTCTTGAAAAAGTATTCCGAAAACCCAACAATCACGGCAAACAACGTGAGCCAATAGAGCGTGGCTTGCGAGCTAGACGTCAAGGCGAAGTTGTACACACTCATAATAAAAAAGGGCTGGAGTGCGCCGAGAATACTGACCACGAAGCTGAGGATAATCAGGCTCTTGAGTTCATTGTTGTAGCGATAAAACGCGTATTTAATCCAGTTACTGCGGTCTTGAGATTCAGGTGGCGGCTCTCGGAACAAGCGCGAGTATTCGCTGATCGAGACCAACAAACATGGCTTCTTGCAGAGCGGGTATTCAATGGTGTTGTTATTGGTGTAATCAAACAGGATCAGTTTGCCGTCTTTGGTGCCCAAGAAAATCGCAGTGAGGTTTTCGATCTCGATAAAACAAGGATGAGGGTGCCCCTCGATGTGTTCCAACGTTTTTAATTTGGTGACGTCACAACGGTAACCAAGGCGTTCAATCGTGGCAACAAAACTGTCGCTGTCTTTTGGTTTAGGGATAAAAGCGTCACTGAGGATAGAAGGTGTGCCTTCCCATTCAAGCGCAATGAGGGTGTAAGCTAAACCACGAATCAAAGGTGACTGATTGTATCGCTCGTCATAACTGCGAGCCTCAAAGTCCAACAAGCGCTGAGGGACATTATTAAAATCAACCAAAATACTCATTGGTCACCTCCGGTAAGTTTGACGCGTTTGAGGCGATGATTGAGCTTGTCCATCTTATTGCTGACGATGATGAGTATTTTGTCGTTGGCGCGATAGGCAGTACTGGTCAAAACCAATCGAGCAAAGTCGTCATCATAAACACAGTCGATGTCGTCGAAGATCAACACACGTTTGTTCGCGAGTAAGGCACGCACCAACAACAGGGCATAAGCGACTTGGCGAGAGAATGGGTTGCGTAAATGTCCTTTAAGCTCGGTGTAAAAACCAGCGGGAAGGGCATCGATTTGTGCTTTGATGTTCATGGTTTCGCAAAGCGCAAATGCCGTGTTATTTAAGCTTGGGCGGAAACAAGTCAAGTTGTCGATGATGGTGCCTTCGACGAACGAACTGGTTTTGTCGACCATGAGCACGCTATTACGCCAGACGTTGTAGTTGACGTCATCGAGTGGTGTCTCGTTGATCTTAATGTCCAGTTTGTTGTCGGTGTTTTGCCGCGTAATGCAATTGGCAAGATGGGTTTTGCCTGCGCCGCTTTTCCCCGTCAGCAAGTAAGCCTGACCACGTTCAAACTCGATGCGTTGCTTTTCCGAATACTTCACCGAGATGCGCTCGACTTCTGTCGTATCATTTTGTTGTTCTACAGATGCCGCAAGCTCAAGCAGCTCGGCGATACGTTGAATATGAAGCTTGTTCAACTCCCATCGACTCACCGTGCGCATTACTTGCTGGTATGGCGCGAAGTAGCGGTTGGTAAGCATGATGATGGCAGCCATGATGCCTTGGCTAGATTGCATGTTGATAACTGCCGTTGCCAAAACTACCACCACACAAGCAATGGAGAGCTGTTGTATGAGCGACAAGATAAGGCTGAAGTTCGATTCAATTTGCTCGTATTTGATGTTCTCGACTTCACGCTCTTCCACCATTTGTGTCATGAGGCTCTCAACGCGATATTCCATATTGCGCGCTTTGATATCGAGTGGGCTAGAGATGATCTCGATGATTTTAGAAGTAGTTAAGCCTTCGATGTCGGATTTGTTTTCTAAGCTGTTGATTTTCTGCTTAGATAGGCTCAGTGCGAACACCGCCAAAATGATGGAGGCGAGCAAGATGGTCACTCCCGCCCAAATGTTGATCACACCGATAATCAGAATGGTCAGTATGCTGACGGCAAGGTTGATCAATGCCCGTACAGATTCTCCGCCAAAGAAGGATTTAATCTCGGGAATGGTGGCAATACGCTCTAAGTATTCACCGGGTTCTAGGCGACGAAACTTCGATATCTCAGCCAAACAGATGGATTGAAACACTTTGTTGGTTAAGTTGGTTTCGAATTGCTTCATGATCACCGACGAAATCTTCTCTTCCTGATTCTTTAAGTGATAGTCGAGGAAGATGGTGATCAAGATAATGGCAAACAGAAGAAACAGCGTGTCTTTAGCTTGGTTAGGTAAAACACGGTCAAAGATAATAAGAATCGAAAAGGGCAGCACTAAACCAAACAGTGTTGAGATGACCGTTGAGAAAGTCAGATAACACTTGTCAGCAAAGTTAATCTTTTGGGAAAAGTGCTCAGTTTGCATTGCGACCTCCTTTCTTAATCGATGGTTTAGAGAGAAGGTGTTTTGGAACTAAGTCTTGATTGCTTCTGCCTTCGATATCGCTCATCAACTGCATGATGCTTTCGATGGATTGAACCGATAGCATGCCTTTGATTTGCTCAAGATTGATCGATTCAATGATGTAGTCATAGCGCGCGCTCTCGTAATCACGTAGCGCGCTGAACAGTTTACTTTCCGCTGCCAGTAAGTCGGTAATGGTTCGCGTACCAAGCTGATAGGCGCGTTGAATGCCTTTGTAGGAAGCGTAGTTGGCACGGATGATGTTCTCGTAACTGCTGATGGCGCGGGAGAAGTCATTAATGTTGAGTACTGAGGTGTTAACGCTATTGCGCGTCGCGAACAATGAATCTTGGTACAGCAGCTCGGTTCGCTCGATGGCAGTCGACGATTTTTGATAACCGTAGTAATCCGAACCGCCGGAGAAAATTGGCACATTCAAGTTCAACCCGACGCTGGTCGAGTTACTGTCCCCTGTTGCGGTTGGGTCGGTTCGGTCATAGTTGTTCGCATCGTCGTAACGGTAACTGGCAGAGAGCGATACGGTCGGCACAAAGTTTGAACCGCTTTCTTTCAAGCCTCTTCGGCTGCGCTCGACGGTTTTCTTCGCAACCAATAAGTCGTTATTGAGCTTCAAAGCTTGTTCAAGAATCTCACGTTGTTCGGATTCGCTGATTTCATCCAAGGGAACACTTTCGTAGATGTCTTGTGATGGGGTGACTGGGTATTGAACTTGAATCTCTAAACCGTTCAAAATTACGCGCCGGTCTTTCTCTAAGGTTCTTAAGCGATTGGCAATGCCTTCTTTCTGGGCAATTACCTCATACAACTCGCTCGCCGCAGTGTTGCCAAGCTCCACGTTGCGACGCATTTGGCGTTCACGTGTTTCAGATGATTTAAGCTCGACTTTGGTGGCTTTGATTTGCGCGTTGTTTTTCAGGTACTCGAAATATTGCGTCGCGATTTCAGAAATGGTGCTCTGGATTTTGTTCTCGTGTTTGATTTCTTCAATGTTGAAATCAAGTTTCGCGGTGCCGTATTTGAAGATGTCGCCAAGGTTAAACACCGATTGCGATAAAGACACGCTGTAGCTGTTTGAGTTGTAGCTAGAACGTGTATCCGGTGTTCCCGTTAATATGGTTTCGTTTTCATTCCATGTGGTATCAGCAGCACCGTTTAAAGAGGGTAGAAACTTAGAACGGCTAATGTCGATGTTGTATTCGTTTTCTTCCACGCCTTTGTCACTAGCGCGCAGAGATAAATTGTTTTCCAAGCCGAGTTTGACCGCCTCAAGCAAGGTGGTTGCCATTGCCGAAGGAGCATTGCTCAATGTAAGCGCTGCCAATACGCAGCTAGTTAAGTTTCTGTACCGCCACATACTTGTTGATCACCTTGATGATTTCGTCGTTTTTATAAGGTTTGCTGATCACGTAATCCATTCCAGCTTCGATACAAGCTTGGTGTTCATTACTGCTGGTCAATGCTGTCGCACCTATGATGGTGCAAGGGTTTTGTCCGCTTTCTTGTTCATATTGTCGAATGCGTTTGGTTGCTTCAATACCGCCCATGCCAGGCATGATGCAGTCCATAAAAATGATGTCCGAGCGCTGATTCATGAAGTGCTGAACAGCGTCTGCGCCATCGCCAACGGTGTCGGCTTCGTATTCTTGCTTGCTCAAAATACGTTTGAGTAGAATCTGTTGAACACGGTCATCTTCCACAATCAGGAATGAGCTGTTCTCCATCTGATCTTCTGAGGCTTCCGCTTCCATGATTGCTAAAAGATTGGGGATAAACTCATACGGAATCGCAGGGGAGTTCAGAATCTTGTCGACAAAGGTATGGCTCTCTTGCGCTTGCTGAGTGCTAGTGACCGAGAGCAGCAACTTGGTGTTCGGGTGATTGCGCAGTTGCGATTTCACCGTTTTGCTCAGTGAGGGCAGCTTGTTTGGCTCGAACGTGTCGGTCAGCATGATGGCATCGTATTCGCCAAAGGTTTTTGCCGCAGAGAAGAGTTCGTTCGGCGTTCGAATTGGCGTAATCTCTAAGCCCAAGTTGACTAACATTTTGCTCATCACATCAATGCGCAGCTGAGAGTTGGCACACAGTAATAGGCGCTTATTGTCGAAGCGAGTTTTCTCGGTGTGGAAGCTTTTGGCTTTCAAATCGAGCTGAATTTGAAAACGTTCCTGATTGCCCGATTGATACCAATGGCTCTCGTAATAGCCATAATCTTTCAACACGCTTTTCGCCAAATCGTCTTTGGTTGCAGTGTGCTGTTTATGGTCGCTCCAGTGTAGGGTATTGAGCTTGGCAAGCGGCACATCCAGCGTGGTTAAGAAGTTTAGATTGATGGTCAGGCGGGTATTTTCAATGTCTGACGCCGCACCTGATTCAATGGTGACAAACAGTTTCTTGTCGGCTTTGAGTTGGATGGCATTTGATAGCTGTAGGAACAACACCCAGAATAAGCTGGTGGATTGTCCTTCAACACGGTTTGGTAAGTTATCTGAGATAAAGCAGTCTAGCTCACCTTCATTTCGCTGCACTTTTGAACTGATGTGAATCATCAATTCAGACAGTACATTCAGCAGTGAAAACTCTTTCGATTTGCTCTCGGTCCCTTGTGAAATGAGTCGGTTGTAGTTCTCTGCCAATTCAGACAGGGTATTGGCAGCCGAGGTTATATCTTGCGCCATCAACACGCCGCTCTCATCGGTCTCTTGAACGAGATATTGCACGCCGCCGTTAATGGTGTTGGTGATGCCACGAATCTCGTAACCAATCAGAGCATAGAGCTGCTTGTAGAGATCGTTATTGCGTTTTTGTTCTTCGAGTTTGCTGAAAATCAGTTTTAGGTGAGAGTAGATCTGACGCTGCTTCGGATTGATGCTCACTTCATTCAGCAACTCTTCCAACCTTTGTAAATCCAGTTGTTTGAGCTCTTGATAAAGCTCATCGAATTCTTGGTCAATGTCACGCTCATTCGAGCTGGATTTTTTCAGCTTAAGGATTGCCACCAAGTTCGATAGCACTGCGATACCAACCAGTACGACAACGACCACAAACAACCAAATGAAGAACTCGTTTTTCTCCATCATTAGGTCGCTCGCATGGTTGTTAAATATGGTCCGGTAGTTGTCGTCCATTTGTAGGTAGTTATTGGTGAGCGAGAGGTACAGTGCCAACACATCGTCGCGTGTTTTTTGGCTGTCTGAGAAGCGATTGATTGCCAGTTCAAGCTGCGTGTATTCGGTCGCGCCCACCAAGCTAAACTCGGTTTTGTTGAGTGACGCGAGCGACTTAAATTGGTCAATTTCGTCTTTCAGAACCTCAAAATCAAGCTCTGTTGTACTGCAATAACGTGCGCTTAAACAGCGTTGAAGCGTTTGAATATCAAACTCGATAGTTTGGTTGAGCTGTTGAGCTTGAACCAAAAGAGGCGCGTTTTGCACTTTCTCGACTGAATCCACTTTGTCCCAAGAGATATACAAATAAAAGGCGAGGGCAGCCAGCATCAAGCTGAAAGCAATGCTTAGGCGCATAACAGGAACGGAAATATTGTAAGAAGGCTTGCTACTCATCCATCACCTCTCATCGAATGCGTCTTCGATAGCCGACATAACCGGCTTCGCTGCGTATTCGATAACCCGGCGTGAACCTGTTTTCACGTCTGCGGTAAACTCCATATAAGGGGACAGCTTGTATTGTGTGCCTCCGCGCTCTAGATAGTTTTGACTGATTTGGATTTCCGCGAGGTAGAATTCAGCGTCTTCTTCTTCATAAGAAGAACGGCTGATCGATGCAATTCGACCTTCCAAAAATCCGTATTTGGCAAAGTTGTAGGTATCCATCTTCACTTTGACCGCTTGTCCGATTTCTACAAAACCCATGTCTTTACGCGGGATCTTCGCCTCTCCGTGAAGGGCGTTATTGATCGGTGCAATGTCCGCGATGCTTTCACCTGGCGGTATCACAGCGGAGCGGAAGTTGAAGTGCACTTTATCTACTACACCGTCAATAGGGGCGTAAACCACGAGGCGATCCACTTTATCTGAGTGTTGAGGACGTAATATACGCTTCAACTTTAAGTCCTTGTTTGCTTGAATGATTTGTGCTTGATACTCGGCATTACGATTCTCCACCAAGTCTCGGTACTGCTTCTCTAGTTTGTCGAGTTGGAAGCGCTCATTCATGACCGACTCATCAAGGTTTTCTATCTCACGCACCATGTTTGACTCTTGAACCTGCATATTCAGAACATCGACGTAAGACGCCATTTCCTCTTTGTACAAGGTGTTCTTAATATTGAGCTGCTTGCGTATCAAGGAGAGCTGGTTCTCGGAGCTTTTACGGCGCTTGAGCATTGAATCAATAAGCGAATTCTTATGTTGGATATCGTGAGTGATCAACTCTTCATTGGAACGGTTTTTAGAAAATTCTTGCTGCCAGGTATTCATGTTGACTTGCACTAATTCTGGGTACTTTTCGATGTAGGCAGAAAAATCGGGTTCCAACATATCGCGCAGGCTTTCGTAACGAATCTTGTCTAGCTCTAGCTGAATGATCTCTGTGTTTACCGTATCGAGTTGAGTGTTTCTATCCAGAGAGCGAAGGCGTGCAATAGGCTGACCTTCGTAAACTACTTCGCCTTTGCGCACTAGCATTTCTTCTAGAATACCGCCTTCAAGGTGTTGCACTTTTTCGATGTCAGATTCGAGCAATAGCTCACCGCGCACCGACACCACAATGTCGATACGAGCCTGAGATGCCACGGCGATAGCCACCATGGAAAGCAAAAAGATAACCAGCAAGGTTTTGTGTACGCTGGTCATTGCACTGGCTAGCACGATTGTATCGTCTGTTGTTACCTTCGAAGCTTCGTTGTTCGAAACGAGCGCCTTTTTGAGGTGATGTTCTATTTGCTTATTACTCATGAGCCACCCCTACGATTCACTACCTGTGCGGCTATCGATTGAATTTTCGATTTTTAACAGCTGGCTAATTTGTTTGTTTACGTTGTTAAGCTCGGTTTTAACGTCCTCAATCAATTCATTAGGAGCAGGGAAATGGTGTTTGTTTAAGTGTTCAAGCTTTGCCAATTTTGGTGGTAAGTCGTCATCACATAACAAGACGAGAATGGTCTTTAGTCTTTTTGAATAACATCTGAGTGCTTCAAAACGGTTTTGTTTATGCAGCATCTCAATATCAATCCCTGCGTCACTGAAATCTTGGTAAAAATCGCCTAATAGCAATTGCAGCCCTTTATGGCTGTTGTCGACTGAGCGCAACAGATTTGTCATATTTATCATTATCCCACCGCACTAATTGCTTTAATGACAACAAGTAAGGATCTTTATACTGGGTTTTCAAATTTTTTTGTTTTTATGGAACTCGAAAGGTATGAAAAAAGTTGTATAAAAAAGTTGGTTTCTAAAAATGGTGTCCTTTACTGCCTCTAAATACGATCAGTTAGCTAAAAAGCAACGGAGGCTGTAATGGCAGGCGACACTAATCAAGAAAAAGACAATGAAAAGCTTAACGATGCGGTAGAGCAAACAGAAACGAAGGATACGGGGACAAAAGAAGAAAAACAGCAGTCGACCGTCTCTTCGACTGTAGCGACTGGTGCTGAAAGTGCAGATGCTGTTGATGAAGCCAATCGTGCGATGGAAGAAAATCCTAGTGGCGCGGGTACGGAAGAAGAAGCAGTGAGCTCGGGTGGCGCAGTTCAAGAAGAGGATACTGAAAGTAGCAGCGACTCTGACGCTGCACAATCCAATGTTGTTGATAGTGTAGCTTCTAGCGGAGAATCAGGTGACGAGGCTCTGGGCAGCGGTGGTTCGGATTCTGGGGCGGGTGCCCAAGCGGTCGGTGGTGGTGATGCCTCTGGCTCTGAAGGTGGTTCGGACGCAGAAGGCAATGAAGCGCAAGGACAAGCGGTACAAACTTCATCTGCGCCAAGTGCTTCTTCAGACTCTGAAGGTTCTCAAGGTGGTGACGAGCTAGATTCAGAAACCACTGAAGAGAGCTTCGCGGTGGATGTACAAGACACCAGCGAAGAAACCACGACGCAAGTAGAAGACGATTTCGACTCCGAAACTACGAGCGAAACGTTCCAAATTAAAGTCGAAGGTGAAAATGACGCGCCAGAAGTAGGGCAAGATCTGGCATACATCATGGATGAAGATGGCACTATTACCTTCACTCAAGAACAACTTCTCGGGTACGCGAGTGATGTTGATGGCGATGATCTTGCCGCATTCAACGTGCAAGTGGGTGCTAATGCATCCGTTGTGGATAATGGTGATGGCACTTATACCGTCACACCTGATACTGATTTCAATGGTGAACTCGACTTAACGTTTGATATCAGTGATGGTCAAGAAACCGTTTCAAGTTCTATCGATTTAACCGTTCGTCCAATCAATGACGCACCAGTGCCTGAAGATAAAACCTTTGAGGTGGAAGAGGACGGCACGCTGATCTTCACCGATGCTGACCTGCTTGCTGGCGCAACGGATATTGAAGGCGATAACCTAACCGTTGAAGGTGTGAGCTACGACGGTGGCGACGGCATCCTGACCGACAACGGTAATGGGACTTACACTTTTGCGCCAAATGAAAACTTCAATGGTGACGTAAACTTCAGCTTTGATGTGTCCGACGGTACGGATACGGTTTCTGCCAACATTGATGTCAGTGTTACGCCAGTCGATGATGCGCCAGTGTCTGGCAATCTTGCTTACTCGGTGGACGAAGATGGCTCGATTCGTTTGAGTCAAGAACAGTTGTTGTCGCAAGCTTCCGATGTGGAAGGCGATGCACTGACGGCTTCTAACCTTTCGGTAGATGGCAATGCGACGGTGACTCAAAATGACGATGGTAGCTTCACCATCACGCCGGACGCAGATTTCAATGGTGATATCGACATCAGCTTCGATATCTCAGATGGCACGAATACCGTTCAAGCAACCGCTGACCTAACCGTTAATCCAATCAACGATCTGCCTGTTCCTCAAGACCAACAATTCAGTGTGGAAGAGGACGGCACTCTTCAATTTACTGATGCAGATCTGCTTGCAGGTGCTACCGACATTGAAGGCGATGACCTTTCTGTAACGGGAATCAGCTATGAAGGCACCGACGGCGTTCTAACTGACAATGGAGATGGCACATATAGCTTTGCGCCAAATGAGAACTTCAATGGCGATGTGAACTTCAGCTTCGACGTATCTGATGGCATAGATACGGTTTCAGCGAATGTAGATGTTAGCGTCACGCCGGTGAATGATCCTCCGGTGGCTGGTTCAACGTCTTACACGGTTCACGAAGACAACTCTATTACCATTTCTGACGCGCAACTGTTGGCAAATTCTTCGGATCTAGAAGGGGATGTCTCGATTAATAGCGTGAGCTACTCTGGCAGCGATGGTGTGTTGCAAATCAATGGCGACGGTACGTACACCTTCTCTCCAAATGAAAACTTTAATGGTGAAGTGACGCTTGATGTTGTCGTCGCTGATGAAGAAGGCGCAACGGATGTCACCACTGCTGGCATTACGGTGCTGGAAGTGAACGATCCACCAGTCGCAGGACCAACTTCTTACACCATTGATGAAGATTCTGTTCTGACCTTTAGTGAGTCGCAAGTGCTGTTGAATGCCTCTGATGTGGAAGGCGATGTAGAGCTTGTTGGCATTAGCTACGATGGTCCGGATGGCATTTTCACCGTTAACGATGATGGCACGTGCAGCTTCGCGCCAAACGAGAACTTTAACGGGCAAGTTCAACTTGATGTGACCATTCGAGATGAAGATGGGGCAGAAGTTGATACCGTCATCAATGTGAATGTATTGCCAATCAATGATGCGCCAGTATCGGGTGATTTGGCTTACAGCGTTGATGAAGACGGTGCAATTACGCTCAGCCAAGAGCAGCTTCTTTCTCAAGCGTCTGATATTGAGGGCGATGACCTGACTGCTAGCGATTTGACTGTAGATGGAAACGCAACCGTCACAGCGAACGATGATGGCAGCTTCACGATTACACCAGATGCGGACTTTAATGGTGACATTGATATCCAATTCAACATTACAGATGGCACAGACACTATCCAAGCAACGGCGGATCTAACGGTTAATCCAGTTAACGATCTTCCTGTTCCTCAAGACCAGCAGTTCAGTGTTGAAGAAGATGGCACGCTTCAGTTTACCGATGCAGACTTGCTTGCTGGCGCGACCGACATCGATGGCGATAACTTAACGGTTGATGGCATTAGCTACACAGGCAGCGATGGTGTGCTGACTGACCACGGTGATGGTACTTACACCTTTGCACCAAATGAAAACTTCAACGGCGATGTCAGCTTTAGCTTTGGTGTTTCTGACGGTACTGAGACCGTACCAGCCAACGTGGACGTGAGCGTCACTCCAGTGAACGATCCTCCGGTTGCGGGTTCAACGTCTTACACGGTTGATGAAGACAACGCGATTACCATTTCCGACGAGCAGCTTCTGGCTAACTCTTCAGATGTGGAAGGTGCAGTGTCCATCGATAGCGTGACCTATTCAGGCACCGATGGCGTATTCCAAGACAACGGTGACGGCACTTACACCTTCATGCCGAATGAGAACTTCAGTGGTGACATCAGCCTTGATGTGATTGTGGCGGATGAGCAAGGAGCGATTGACGAAACGACCGCAGGCATTACCGTCATTGAAGTGAATGACCCTCCAGTTGCCGGTCCAACGTCTTACACGATTGATGAAGATTCAGTACTGACATTCAGTGAGTCACAAATTCTTGCCAACGCATCTGATATCGAGGGTGATGTAGAGCTTGTTGGCATCAGCTATGAAGGCTCGGATGGTATCTTTACCGTCAATGGCGATGGTACTTGTAGTTTTGCGCCAAACGAGAACTTCAATGGTCAAGTTCAGTTGGATGTGACCATTCAAGATGAGAATGGGGCAACCGTTGATACGCACATCAATGTCGACGTATTGCCAATCAACGATCCACCAGTATCGGGTGATTTGGCTTACACCATCAACGAAGACAGCTCAATTACGCTAAGCCAAGAGCAACTGCTTGCCAAAGCGGGCGATATTGATAGCGAGAACCTTGAAGCCATCAATCTATCGACAGATGACAACGCGACAATTCAATACAACGATGATGGCAGCTACACCATCACACCAGATGAAAACTACAACGGTGACCTAGATCTGACCTTCGATATCATTGATAACGATGGCGGCTCGGTACAAGTTGGTCTGGATATTACGGTTAATCCTGTGAATGACTTGCCACAAGCGCAAGATCAACAGTTCACGGTAGAAGAAGATGGCACCTTGCTGTTCACGGATGCAGACCTATTGGAAGGTGCATCGGATATTGATGGCGATGATCTGTCTATCGAAAACGTTCTCTACACAGGTGCGGATGGTGTACTTACCGACAATGGTGATGGCACTTATAGTTTCGCGCCGAATGAGAACTTCAACGGTGATGTTCAGTTCACATTCGATGTGTCTGACGGCACAGGTTCAACACCAGCATTCATTGATGTCAGCGTGACACCAGTGAACGATCCACCGGTTGCCGGTTCTACGTCTTACACGGTTCAAGAAGACGGTCAAATCACCATTAGTGACGAGCAGTTGTTAGCTAACTCTTCTGATGTGGAAGGCGATGTAGCCTTGGCGAATGTTAGCTACTCTGGTAACGACGGTAGCTTCGTGGACAATGGCGACGGCACATATACCTTCACGCCAAATGAGAACTTTGACGGTAACATTTCTCTCGACGTTACGGTTATCGACCAAGATGGTGCAACGGATACAACAACCGCAGGCATCGATGTTATCGCGGTGAACGACGCACCAGAAACGTCAGGCATTCAAGCGGAGGTGGATGAAGATAACGCCATCACCATCACGCAAGAACAATTGCTTGCGAATGCGACAGACATTGAAGGTGATGACCTTGTTGCCAGCAATCTACAAACCAATGACCCGGATGCGACGATCGTAGCCAATGACGATGGTTCTTTTACCATTACGCACACCGAAAACTTTAACGGTGAGTTGGACTTTACTTACAACATCAGCGATGGCGAAAATGATGTTCTGACCACGTTGGATCTGACCGTTAATCCTGTCAACGATGCGCCAGAAGCGGGCGACGAGATCTTTATTCAAGCAGAAGAAGACCAAACAGTGGGTGTTTCTCTGCGTGAAGAGCCTGCGTTACGTCTCGACCAAGCCCCTGAAAACGGCATCATTGAAGCGAATCTAAATGACGAATGGGTACAGCTAGAAGTCGGGCAGGAGGTTCCTGCAGACACGGAAGTGCGCTTCATTCCAAATGATGATGCATTGGCAAACGGTACGCATACGAGTCAAATTGGTACCTTTGACGACAACGCCAGCCTTGATGATTGGGGGACAGCTGTTGACCCTTACACACGTGAGTTTGTTGATGGCGATTTGAAAGTTACTGTTCAAAGTAATGATGACCCACTCGGTGCGTGGAATGGTAAAACACACATCGGTCACGGTATTGGCGATACTGACCGCCAAGGCTTGAGCGGTGATGAAAAACTGACTGTGACTGTTGAAGGTCAAGACATCAACGAAATCAGTTTCCACCTAGATGGTCTAGGCGGCTGGTTTATGGAGGAGTCTCGCCACTTTACCGAAGTCGAAATTCGCGCATTCAGCTCTGATGGTGACTTGATCGACTCGATGACTTACCACAAAGAAGATCGTGGTAGTTATGAGACGGATTACACCCTAACGGTGAACGAGCCGGTATCTTACTTTGAGCTAGGTACGATTCAAGGTAACGGTACTTACGTGGTTCAAAACATGACGGTTTCGCAAACTTGTCATGATGAAGCGGTGTTCACATCTATTGGCGTGGACGGCACGGAAATCACGGAAACGGTAGAACTGAATATCCGTGAAGGTGACAGTGAAATCGAACTGACGGCTGATCTGCCAAATGTGACCATTGATACCGAAGGTTCTACGCAGTTTGCCTCTGTGGTTATCACAGAAGAACAGCTTTTAGCACAAGCGAGTGATATCGATAGCGATGTTCTTGATATTCAAAACCTTGAGCTGGTGGGGGATAACGCGGAGCACGCTACGTTAACCGACAACGGCGATGGTACATGGACAGTCACACCAGATGAGAACTTCTACGGTGAGATTGAGCTGGGTTACCAAGTTACGGATGGTGAACTCACTGACGACAACATCATCAACATCAACTTCGAAGCAGTAAACGATGCGCCAATCGTTTCTGGTCCGATTGTGTTGTCGACTGATGAGGATGTGGGCATTACGTTTAGCGCGGACGATCTGCTTGCCAATGCAAGTGATGTGGAAGGCGATGCGCTGTCTATCTCTGATATCTCTTACAGCGGTGATAACGGTGAGCTTGTCGACAATGGCGACGGCACTTACACCTTTATGCCGAATGAAAACTTCAATGGTGAAGTCGACATTGATTACAAAGTCTTCGATGGCACCGATGAAGTCGATACCCATCTAGATCTGACCGTTATTCCGGTCAACGATGTGCCAGTTCCTGGTGCACCGCTGCATACTCAAATGCTAGAAAACGGCACCATCATCATCGAAGCAAAAGACCTGTTATCAGGTGCGACCGATGTGGATGGCGACATTCTGCATATCGAGAATCTACTGCTTGTTGACCAGTCACAAGGTACGTTGACAGACAACGGCGACAACACCTTTACCTTCGAGCCAACTTCGAACTTCTACGGTGAAGTGAACCTGACCTTCGACATCAGCGATGGTCAAGCAAGCGCACCAAGCACTGCGAAGATCGATGTTGAGATCGTCAACGAAGGTCCAGAGGTAAGCGGGCCTGTTGATGCGGTCGTCGATGAAGATGGCTCAATTACCATCACTCAAGAAGACTTGTTGGCGAACGCGACGGACGTGGATGGTGACAACCTTGAAGCGGTGAACCTGTCGACCAACGATCCTAATGCAACCATCGTTGAGAACGCTGATGGTAGCTTCACGATTACACCGAGCGAAAACTTCTTTGGTGAAATCGAATTTACTTATGACGTAACTGACGCGATTGAAACCGTCGCTGCGGATCTAAACCTCACCGTTAACCCAGTGAATGACCTGCCAGATGTGCCTGATTTGTCCTTCACCACAGAAGATGGCGAAGCTATCACGATTACTGAAGCAGAGCTGCTGGCTCAAGCAACGGACATCGAAGGCGATGATTTATCTGTTGTGAACGTGACGAGCTTAAGCGATACGGTTCAAGTAACAGACAATGGCGATGGCACTTACACGTTAACGCCAGAGCAGGGCTTCTTTGGTAATGTTGACCTTACGTTTGATGTGAGCGATGGCACCGATGTGGTGGCGGCAAACATCGACTTGAAAGTTGAGTTCGTCAACGATGCACCAGAAGCAGCACCAATCGTGGCAGACGTGGACGAGGATGGTTCTATTCTCGTGACACAAGAAATGCTGCTTGAAAATGCCAGCGATCAAGATGGTGATGACCTATACGCAACGGCACTAGAAAGCAATGATCCGAACGCCTCTATCGTGGATAACGGCGACGGCACCTTTACCGTTACGCCTTCACAGCACTTTAATGGAGACATCGAGTTTACTTATGAAGTGAGCGACGGTGAATTGAGTGTTGCCAATGAAATGACATTGACGGTGAACCCAGTTAATGACATTCCAATTGTTGCACCTGGCATGTACCACATTGAAGAGGATGGCAGCATCCTGTTCACGCAAGAAGATCTGCTAAGTGGCGCGATTGATATTGATGGTGATGACCTCACCGTTACCAGCATTAACTACTCGGGTGATGAAGGTACTGTAACGGACAACGGTGACGGTACATTTAGCTTCGTACCAGAAGAGCACTTCAGTGGTGACTTGCAGTTCAGCTTTACGGTTTCTGACGGTACTGATGAAGTTGAGCAAGACATTAATGTCCATATCGAAGCCGTGGCAGATGCGCCAGACCTAGTCATCACTGATGGCGATGGTCGAAATGTGGATGACCAAGCGATCTTGGTTGAGCCAGGCGGTATTGTTGAAGTGAACATTGCCGCAGCATTGGTTGACCAAGACTTGTCAGAAACGCTGACTGTGACCGTGGATGGTGTTCCTGAAGGTTCGGTGATCAGCTACGACAACGAAGGGGTGCTTAACGATCAAGACAACGGTATCACCAGTTTCAACGATACTGAAATCACGGTTACGTTTGAAGGTGAAACCGCGGGTTACCAAAACACAGCGGGTTACTACAAAGTCGATGAAGATGGCAACATCACGGGCGTTGAAGTGGTGTACGAAAACGCCTCTCAAGTTGGCGGCGGCGGTGACCTCGTTCCGGGACAAGATCAGTTCAGCTTCCAAATCTCGGAAGGGGAAAGCTTCAACCTATTCTTGATTCCTAACGGTCATAACTTCAATGACTTTGCGTCCATGCAAGATGGTCAGTACGAGTTCCGTGCAGCAGATGGCTCTCCTGCGAACATGGATACAGTTGACCCACAACTCGTGTTTGTTGGCGCTGATGGTTCTGAAACCGTGATTCAAAGCCAATTCGGTGATGCAGTCTTCCATGGTGGTTCAAGCTCAGAGCTCAACCAAGATGGTATTGAACATACCCGAACTACTGTGAACGAAGACGGTGAACTGGTTTACGGCTTTGAAGATCTCTACGGTGGCGGCGATGCCGATTACACCGACTTCAACTTCACCATTGATGTCGGTGAAGTGAACAGCCAGATCTACAGCGGTGAAGTAACAGTAGGTCCAGATGGTTCTGTAACACTTCCAACCACAGCAATTGAACAAGAGCTACAGATTCAATTGCCAGAAGACTTTAACCAACAGCTAGAAATCAATGTAACGGCAACGGCAACAGAGCTATCAAATAATGATTCTGAAACCGTTTCTCAAACCATCTACGTCAATGCAACAGGTGCCCACATTGAACATGCGCCTGAAGCATTGCCTGTTTCAGCGATGGTTGAAGAAGATGGTTCAATCCTAATTACGCAAGAAGATTTACTCGCTAATGCGCGTGACTTGGATGGAGACCAACTGACAGCGCTGAATTTGGCTACGGATGATGAAAACATCACCATCACAGACAATGGCGACGGTACTTACACCTTAACGCCAGATGCGGACTTTAATGGTGATATCACCTTTACGTTCGATGTGTCTGACGGCGATGATGTTGTCTCAACCAACCTTGAGTTATTGGTTTCACCAGTTAATGATGCGCCTGAACCACAAGATCAAGCGTTCACTGTTGGTGAAGATGGTGTGCTGACCTTTACTGATGCGGATCTGCTAACAGGCGCTACCGATATTGAAGGGGATGACTTATCTGTTGAGGGCGTCACTTACACAGGCGCGGACGGTGTTCTTACTGACAATGGTGATGGCACATATAGCTTCGCACCAAACGAGAACTTTAATGGCGACGTGAACTTCACTTTCGATGTTTCCGATGGCACGGATACCGTGACGGCGAATATCGACGTAAGCGTGACGCCGGAGAACGATCCACCGGTTGCAGGCAGCACGGCTTACACCGTTCATGAAGACAATTCGATTACCATTAGTAACGAACAGCTGTTGGCTAACTCGTCTGATATAGAAGGCGAAGTGGCGATTGATAGCGTGAGCTACAGCGGTAACGATGGTGTGTTAGAAATCAACGGTGATGGTACTTACACCTTCTCACCAAACGAGAACTTCAATGGTGAAGTCAGCCTAGATGTTGTCGTAGTCGATGAAGACGGGGCGACGGATTCAACTACCGCTGGCATTACTGTTCTTGAGGTGAACGACCCACCAATCGCAGGCGCGACTAGCTACTCCGTTAACGAAGACGAAGTCATCACCATTAGCTCTGAGCAGCTATTGGCGAATGCTTCTGATGTTGAAGGTGAGGTGGCGATTGATAGTGTCAGCTACAGCGGCTCCGACGGTATCTTTACCGACAATGGTGATGGTACGTTTAGCTTTGCACCAAACCAAAACTTCAATGGTGAAGTGAATCTTGATGTTGTAGTCGTGGATGAAGATGGTGCGACCGCTTCGACGACGGCAAACATTGATGTTCTGCCAATCAATGATGCTCCGGTATCGGGTGACTTGGCTTACAGTGTCGACGAAGACAACTCAATCACCCTAAGCCAAGAACAATTGTTGGCACAAGCAACGGATGTAGAAGGTGATGCACTAACCGCTTCTAACCTAGTGGTTGACGGTGATGCGATGGTTACGGCTAATGACGATGGTAGCTTTACCATTACGCCTGACGCGAACTTCAATGGCGACATTGATATCACGTTCGATATCAACGATGGCAGCGATACTATTGTTGCAACGGCGGACCTAACGGTTAACCCAGTTAATGACTTGCCGCAGCCGGAAGATCAAGCGTTCACCATTGGTGAAGATGGCGTGTTGACCTTCACTGATCAAGACCTGCTTGATGGTGCAACCGATATCGATGGCGATGACCTATCGGTAGAAGGTGTCACATACACTGGCGCGGACGGTGTCCTAACTGACAATGGCGATGGCACATACAGCTTCGCTCCAAACGAAAACTTCAATGGCGACGTAAACTTTACCTTCGATGTTTCCGATGGCACGGACACCGTGACCGCGAATATCGATGTGAGTGTGACGCCAGAGAACGATCCACCGGTTGCGGGCAGCACGTCTTACACAGTGCATGAAGATAACTCGATCACCATCAGTGATGAACAGCTACTAGCGAACTCATCGGATATTGAAGGCGATGTATCGATTGATAGCGTGAGCTACAGCGGTAACGATGGTGTGCTGGAAATCAACGGTGATGGCACGTACACCTTCTCGCCAAACGAGAACTTCAATGGCGAAGTGAGCCTAGATGTTGTTGTAATCGACGAAGATGGCGCGACGGATTCAACTACCGCAGGTATCACGGTACTTGAGGTGAACGATCCGCCAATCGCAGGTCCAACTGCGTACACCATCGATGAAGACCAAGTTCTAACGTTCAGTGAATCACAAGTGCTTCTGAATGCTTCGGATGTCGAAGGGGATGTTGAGCTTGTAAGCATCTGCTACGACGGTCCAGATGGCATCTTCTCAGTAAATGGCGATGGCACTTGTAGCTTCGCACCGAATGAGAACTTCAATGGCCAAGTGTCGTTGGACGTGACTATTCGTGATGAAGATGGCGCAGAAGTCGACACCTATATCACTGTTGATGTATTGCCAATCAACGACGCACCAGTATCGGGTAACTTGGCTTACAACGTAGATGAAGATAACACCATTACATTGAGCCAAGAGCAATTGTTGTCTCAAGCGAGCGATGTGGACGGCGATGACCTTGTTGCTGAAAACTTGCTTGTGGATGGTAATGCGACAGTGACTGCTAACGACGATGGCAGCTTCACCATTACGCCTGATGCGAACTTCAATGGTGACATTGATATCACGTTTGATGTCAGTGATGGTTCTGACACCTTGGTCGCGACGGCAGATCTAACGGTTAATCCAGTTAACGACCTACCACAGCCAGAAGATCAAGCGTTCACCATTGGCGAAGATGGCGTCTTGTTGTTCACTGATGAAGATCTGCTTGATGGCGCAACGGATATCGATGGCGATGACCTATCGGTAGAAGGTGTGACCTACACAGGTGCTGATGGTGTCCTAACCGACAATGGTGACGGCACTTACAGCTTCGCGCCAAACGAGAACTTCAATGGCGACGTGAACTTTACCTTCGATGTTTCCGATGGCACAGATACCGTGACGGCGAATATCGATGTAAGCGTGACGCCAGAGAACGATCCACCGGTGGCAGGTAGCACGTCTTACACCGTACACGAAGACAACTCGATCACTATCAGCGATGAGCAATTATTAGCGAACTCGTCAGATATTGAAGGCGAAGTCGCGATTGATAGTGTCAGCTACAGTGGCGCAGATGGCGTGTTCCAAGACAATGGAGATGGTACTTACACCTTCTCGCCAAACGAGAACTTCAATGGTGAAGTCAGCCTAGATGTTGTAGTTGTCGATGAAGAGGGTGCGACAGACTCAACCACTGCGGGTATTACCGTTCTTGAGGTGAACGATCCACCAATCGCAGGTGCGACAAGTTACTCTGTCAATGAAGACGAAGTCATTATCTTCACGGAAGAGCAACTGCTAGCGCAGTCAAGCGATGTGGAAGGTGACGTGAGCCTAGAAAGCGTCTCTTACAGTGGTAGCGACGGCATTCTAACGGCGAATGACGATGGCACTTATAGCTTCGCACCAAATGAAAACTTCAACGGTGGTGTAAGCCTAGACGTAGTAGTGGCTGATGAAGACGGTGCAACTGCGACAACCAACGCGAACATTGATGTATTGCCAGTCAACGATGCTCCGGTATCTGGCGATTTGGCATACAGCGTCGATGAAGACGGTTCAATCACATTGAGTCAAGAGCAGTTACTGGCTCAAGCGGGTGACGTAGACAGCGATAATCTAGAAGCGGTGAACTTAACCGCGGTTGCCAATGCAACCGTTGTTGAGAACCAAGATGGTAGCTTTACGATTACGCCTGATGCGAACTTCAATGACGATATCGACCTAAGCTTCGACTTGATTGATAACGATGGTGCGAGCGTGGAAGTGGGCGTTGACCTAACGGTGAACCCAGTTAACGATGCGCCGCAATCAACGCCAGTGAATATTGCTGGCACCGAAGATACCACCATTCTTATCACGCAGGACATGTTGCTTGCTAACGCGACAGACATCGATAACACCTACGATGAACTGTCTGCTGTCGACCTAGTGATTGATGAGCAATACGGTGACTTGCTAGACAACGGTGATGGCACTTGGTCATTCACTCCGGCAGAGAACTTCAATGGTGATGTGCCAATGTCGTTCGGCGTCAGCGATGGTGATTTAGTTACGCCGGTTGAAGGCAATCTAAACGTCGAAGCGGTTAACGATGCACCAGAAGCGCCAACCATCCAGATGCAAGGCGAAGAAGATGTGGTCATGGTGATTGACCCAGCTTACATCGCTGATCAAGTTACGGATTTTGATGGTGACGAAATCAGCGTAGAAAGCATCACGGTTCGTGCTCCTGCAAGCGCGACATTAACTCAGCAACCAGATGGTATGTACCACTTGGTGACCACTCAAGACTTTAATGGTTTGGTGGAACTGGGCTACACCGCGACGGATGGTGAAGAAGTGGTTGAAGGCTCGTTGAATGTGGATGTTATTCCAGTCAACGATGCTCCATTCAATGTGGGTAATGCCTTTATGGCAACCGACGAAGATGGCGCATTCACCTTCGACGCTGGCGACCTGATGAACTTGTTCGGCGATATCGATACTGAAAACCTAGTCGTATCACGCATTATCACCGCAGAAGGTGAAGATGGTGGTGAGGTAACAGACAACGGTGATGGTACTTGGACATTCACACCGACTGGCGATTTTGCAGGGGTTTCTGACTTGCAAGTTGTGGTAAGTGACGGTGAGTTTGAAACAGTACTTGATGTACCAGTGTTTGTTCGCCCTGTTGCGGATGGCGCGGTCATCACAACCGACCATGATGGTCCGTTAGTCTTCGGTGAGGACGAAACGGGTCACCTAGGCTTGAATGTCGGTCTAATCGACGATTCAGAAACGCTAAGTAACCTAGTGATGACTGGTTTCCCTGTTGGCTTCGAAGTTACGGATGGTGTGAACACCATTACCATTACGGAACCGGGTCAATACATCGACTTGAACGAGTGGGATATTTCAGACTTGCAAATGACGCCTCCGGCTGACTTTAATGGCGAGTTCTTCGTAACCGTGACCGCAACAACGGTGGATTATGGTGACGAGCCAGAAGAGTTCGAAGATGGTATCGATTCAGGTGACTTCGAAACCCTAGCGGGTGAACCCGTTATCCTAACCGCTGATGACCTAATCGGATTGGCAGAAAACGTAGACGCTGACGCGGGTGATGAAGTGAAATTCGTTCATCTAGCTGATCGCAGCCAAGGTGAGATAGTCGATAACGGTGATGGCACATGGACATTCAATCCAGCACCAGGCTTTACTGGTGAAGCGGATATCGCGTACGTGATTGATAAAGACGGTGTGCTTCATGATGAGCAAACAGGCGTGGTCGTGAAAGAAGACGCACCACAAGAGAATGCTTCTCCAGAAATTGACAGCATTTCTACCACAGAAATGGCAGCGGATGGCACCTTGTCGTTCACCAGTGATGACATGCTATCGACCTTGAGCGATGCAGAAGGCGACAGCTTGAGCATTGAGTCAGTGAGCCTAATGGAAGGTCAAGGTGTGATAGAGACCGATAACCAAGGTAACTACCAATTCACACCAGCAGAAGGCTACACCGGAGATGTTCAAGTTGGCTTCATTGCAAGTGACGGTGAAAACCGCATTGAGAGCTTCTTTAATGTCGACATCCAAGGTGAAGGTGAAACCACAACCAGCGAAGGCTACGCACTGGCTGATGATGGTTCACTAACACTAACGGAAGCGCAGCTGATTGATGAGCTTGGCATTAGCCCTTCTGCAGAAGTGTTGGATGTCGCCGATGCAAACGATGCTGGTTTCTTTGCGAAATCAGGTGATGAAGAGTGGACATACTGGCCGAACGATGACTTCGATGGCAATTTGGCTATGGATGTTCAGGTCAACGATAACGGTGAAGTATCGACTCAGAATCTGAGCATCCAAGTTGCGGACGATTCAGCGCAAAGCGACGAGCCACAAATCCAAACTGCTCAAGCATCATCAGAGCAGCAAGTCGGCGAAGCGCAACAGCCTGAAGAGCAAGCAGCAAACGGTGCAGACAGTGAAGAGGAGAGCGCAGCTGATGTGACTGCAGCACCAGGCGATACTATTTCTATCTCGGTTCCAGATGAGGTCAGTGGTAACGAATCGGTGGATTATGCAGAAATGTCCGGTCTACCTGATGGTGCATCGGTAAGCAACGCACTGGATAATGGCGATGGTAGCTTCACATTAAGTGGCAACCTCAACCAACCAGTATCAGTTGACCTACCAGAAGGTTACGAAGGTACGAGCGAAATCCAATTCCAAGGTTACGACGAATTGGGCAGCGCAGTAGAAGGTGCGAGTGGCACAGTTGAAGTTGAAGTCGATGATCAATACACCATGCAAGGTTCTGCTCAAGATCAGCAACCAGATATGGCGGGTATGGAATCTGGCGGCAGCGACTGGACAAGTGCAGGAGGTCAAGATCAAGGTGTTGACTTCACGGATGACTCTGGCAGCTTCGACTCGGATACTCAAACGGGTACTGACCAAGGCAACGATTTCGATCAAAGCTCAATGTAACCAGTCCTAGACGAGGGCAGTGTCATTGCTGCCCAAACCAAAGCCATGCAGAGCCTACTTTGCATGGCTTTTTTGTTGGGCTTCTTTCTATGAGCTCTAGAAAAAAACTTGGAAATTGAAAAAAGTATTCTTAGCTAGTTTATACCCAAGTAACCTCGAGATGTTAGGTTCAGCGAGAATGGCTTGGTTTGTAGACGCGGCGGCGATTTAAAGGTCTAGTGGGTCTAAATCAAGAATCGACAACAAAGTATACAAACCAAGACAGCTCGCCCTTCGGGAGCGTGTCATTGACTCGGTTTCTGTGTCAAACAACTTGGAAAGAGCTGACTATTACGCTGCGTTGTTTTCCTTGACCCCGAATCAATGACAACGCTCTGAATCCTGCATCTTGAAGTCACTTGGGTATAAGAGTCATTTACAAGGAGGAGCGACATGTACCGTTATGTCAGTTCGCCAAAAGCATCGAAGTACATAGTGCCACCACCACAGCATCGCGAGTTGTCGAGTATCGATGTACCGGAGTCAGAACTTGAGATGCGTGAAATTCTGAACAATTGGTTTGCCGATGGATTGGCGCCCATCATTGAAAATGAGGACAATGACATCTCTGCTAATGAGCAACAGCGCTTTGAGCAGCTCAGCCGCACGGTGGGCGTGTTACTGCGTAATAAAGATTACTACTTCGCCACTAAGCGGATTCTTTCGTTGTGGGAGCAAGACTGCTTAGAAACGACTTACGTTAATTATCTGATTTTACGTAGTGAGCGCATACCATACTTCGAATAAGCCCTATTTATAGGCTTAAAATAGTGGTTTACATGGTTTTCTTAGTAACTTTTGACACCTGTATTTAACATTTTTGTAAACATCGTTATATTTAAGGCTCATCGTTGTCAGGAGTTTATGGATGAACCTTACGATATCAGGGAAGTTGCAGCTCAGTTTTGTGCTGCTAGCCGTACTTTTTATGGCATCAGCGGTATTCACGTATCGCAACGTCACTACCGTAGAGCAATACGCCTCTTCGTTACTTAAATCCGATTTACCGACCGTCGACACCAGTCGCGGCATCCAACAGTCCGTTCAAGCGTCGCTGTCCTCGATTCGAGCCTACATGTTGCTAGGTGGCGATGAAGAGGCGAGCGCACGTCTGAGTGAGGACGTGCGTAATATCATGGCATCTACAGACGAGTCGCTTCCAACGTTGCAGGCGTTGATCTCTGAACAGGATTTTCAAGCGATCCAAAGCCAGTGGGACGCGGTAAAAGTTTCTCTAAACAAGCTGATTGAACTTAGCCACAGTGATGAGAACTTACCCGCACACAACCTCTTTATTAACGAAGCGGCACCCATTGCAGAAGTGGCACTTGACCAGCTTCAAAGCTTAATCAACGAAGAGTCAGGAAACCCATTCGGTGGAGACAGAAAACGTCTGTTCAAAGTTTATGCCGACAGCTATACCTCGCTCGCCAATGCACTGTCTGCACTGCGAGATTTCCTGTTATACGGGCAGCAAGATCATCTAGACAAATACCACGACTTGATTAAATACCACAATCAATCTGTGGCGGAAATCGATAGCAAACTCGACAGACTTACCGATAACGACCAATCACTGTGGTCACTGTTTAAAGAAATGCAGCAACTGTACTTTCCTTTAGCAGAGCAGGTGATTGCATTGCGTCAATCGCCAGAATGGAACGAATCAAACTTGTTAATGGCGAATGAACTGTTGCCAGCAGCGGATGCACTAGACCAAAGTTTAGAAACGATCGTATTGGCTCAGCAAAGTCGTGCTGATCAAAGTGGACAGGGTATTAATCAGTCGATCAAGAACGTACTGACCACTATGTTGATTGCAGCAGCATTAGTTTTGTTTGCCGCAGTAGCGATTTCAAAATACATGGGCAACACCATTGGTCGCCGAGTGAAAAACTTATCCGAGCGAGCCAAGACGATCGCTTCAGGAGATGTTTCTCAGCCTCCGTTAACTGTTGTTGGGAAAGATGAATTGGCAGACCTTACCGATTCGATTAACCGCATGAACCAATCGTTAGCGAGCATCGTGGCAGGGGTGAGTGAGAAAGCGCACCAAGTGGATACCAGCATGGGAGCTTTATTGGAATCGGCGCAAGTCACTTCATTGAATGTTGAACAGCAACAGACCAGCATTGTTGAAATGGGAAGCCAATTGGATGAAATCGCTTTAGCCGCGCGTAACACCCTAGATCAAGCCAATCAATCAGTACAGAAGCTTTCTGATTCAAAAGGCGAGATTGAACAAGGTCGCGATGCACTAGAGCAAAACAAAGTCACCATGGAAAGCTTACATGGCAGCATTGAAACCGCGAGCACGCAAGTGACGCAGTTAAGCAAAGAGAGCGAAGCCATTGGTCGAGTTACAGAGGTGATTGAAGGCTTAGCAGAACAAACTAACTTACTGGCATTGAATGCCGCGATAGAAGCAGCGCGTGCGGGCGACCAAGGACGAGGCTTTGCAGTTGTGGCGGATGAAGTACGTATGTTAGCGACTCGCACTACTCAATCGACGACAGAAATCAACGGCATTATCAACGCGATTCAACGCTCGACCAATTCGGTGGTTGAGGAGATTGAACACAGCCAATCACTTGCGGAGCAGGGCGCTGAGCACATTGAAAAAGCGGTAACTCGTTTGCTCGTCACTACTGAACAAATTGGTTCTTTGAATGAACAAATGGCAGAGCTTGCGGCAGCGGCAGAGCAGCAATCTCATGCGACCAACTCGATCACTGGATTGATGTCCGATATAACTCAATCAGTGGATGAGGTTTCGAATAACAGCCAACGTGCATCAGAGACATCATTGCAAGTAAAAGAGCAAGTTACTGAGCTGAATCAACAGATGGCAACTTTCAAAACGGCATAGATAAGGTTTACGTCTGTTCATCTACTTTTGAACGTTAACCAAATAGTAAAAAAGCCCCAATTCTTTTTACACAAAAAGGATTGGGGCTTTTTGTTGGATGATACGCCGATATTCGTCTGCTTGCTCATTGGATTTGGCTATTTAAATCATAGCTAAAACCAAATTTTCTTCACCGAGTCAGAGTCGTAATATGACTCCATCGGCAGCAAATACTGCAAAAGAATTTTTAAACTTTATACCAATCCCGGTAAGAGAATAGTTCGTTACTACGATTGGTATCATCCTTCTAGGAGCAACATTATGAACAAACAAGTAAGCCTAATTGGTCTAGACAGCGAACAATCAGCACAACTAGCTCAACAGTTAAATCAACTGCTAGCGCATTACCAAGTGTTGTACATGAACTCTCGCGGTTACCACTGGAACATTAAAGGTGCGCAATTCTTCGAACTGCACGTAAAATTTGAAGAGATTTACACTGATCTACAAACAAAAATCGATGAGCTTGCAGAGCGTATTCTAACTTTGGGTCATACGCCAGCGCACTCATTCAGCAACTACTTGGAAGCAAGTGAAATTAAAGAACATCAAAACGCGACTTCTGGTGAGGAGTGTGTACAAGGTCTGGTTCAAGGCTTTAGCGTTCTACTTCTAAAACAGCGTGAGATTCTACAAAACGCGGGTGAAGCAGATGACGAAGGTACAGCGGCATTGATGGGTGACTACATCCGTGAGCAAGAAAAATTAATGTGGATGCTTAACGCTTACCTACAAGGCTAAGCAGCGCATCACCCAAGCAATCCTTGGGAACGCATGAAACAATCGGGAATAAGTCATAAGGGGCACGTTGGTGCCCCTTTTTTTGTTTGCGTATTTTATATGTGTGCTTTATTTGCGTGGTAAGGATTCAAAACGGCTCAATAAATCACTGAGTTCATTAAGCGCCAATGAGGCTGAATCATTGAAGGTTTCTTGATTACCGTGATGAACAAGGCAAGAGGGCATCTGCGCGTTATACGCTGCCTGCAAGTCGTAAAGGTAATCGCCGACATAAAGCACTTCATTAGGCATCAAACGCCACTCTTTCGCCAACACCTGCAAAGACAATGGGTCTGGCTTGGGCGGGAAGCATTCACGAGTGATGACTCGTTCCACTGAGATTTGGTTGTGCTCTAGTTTGCGCTGCGTGGCGATTTGGCAGTTGCGCGTCACGATAGCGGTTTTGATTTCATTTTGATGCAAGTGGGCGAGTAATTCATGGCAGCCAATCATTGGAGCAGACTGCTCAGCATCAGAAATCTCGTAATCAAATATCACGTTATGAGCGTGCTCTCGATGATGAGGGTGCTCAAGTGCGTCGACAAAATCCAATAGATCTTCACTCTGCGGACAGCCAAGCTGTTGTCGCAATTCGCCGAAGTTCATATCAGAACTCACCAAGGTGTTGTCTAAATCAAACACCACGGCTTTAATTTTATCGAGCTGTAAAGGGAATGGAATCATAATGACCTCGTACAACTTAACCGAACTATCGTTTTAAAAAACAAAAGGTTATTGTTAAGTTTAGATTCTTCTGCTTGGATTGTACGAAAATAAATCACTAGTACGTCACAAATTAAATAGTCTTAACGATTTTAGTGTTTGATTACCTTTCCTCAAGACGAAAGATTTTGCCGCTGTCGGTAGAAAAGTAGATATAACCATCGGGGCTGATGGTTATATCTCTTACTCGCTCACCAAGATTCTCCATCAATCTTTTTGATTCGGTGAGCTTGCCATTCTCAATAGAAACTACGTTGATGTGCGCCAGTTTCAATGCACCGGCGAGGATTTTTCCGTCCAATTCAGGGTACTTATCGCCACGGTACAAAATCATGTTACTTGGTGCGATAGAAGGGATGTATACCAGTTTTGGATCTTCCATTCCCGGTAACGACTTAGCTTCCCCGACGTCCAACGGACCCCAATACTCTTTACCATGAGAGACTTTTGTCCAGCCGTAGTTCGCGCCTTTCTTGATTAGATTAATTTCATCGCCACCCCGTGGTCCATGTTCAATCGACCACAGCTGTTTTGTTGCTTCGTCGTAAAACATACCTTGTGGGTTACGGTGCCCGTAACTCCATATCTCATGACGAGCTTCGGAAGGTTTGAATGGGTTGTCTTGCGGAACCGAACCATCAAGATTAAGGCGTAGAATACTGCCAGCATGGGTTTGAGTGTCTTGTCCATTATCACGTTCGCCACGGTCACCGATTGAGAAGTAAACTTTATCGTCTACAAATGAAATTCGACTGCCGTAGTGGCGACCTGTATCGGTGAAGGCATCAGCAACAAAGAGATCTTTCCAACCTACAAGCTGATTGTTTTGCAATTGCGCCGTCGCTAACGCCACCGTATTGCCTTTGCTCGTACGCTTGCTGTAGGTAAAGAAGAGTTGCGGGTTTTGCTTATCGGCATTCGGTGCGAGCGCAACATCCAATAAGCCGGCTTGTCCACTGGTGTTCACATCGGGAACGTTAAACAGCTTTTGAGGTTTGCCTGTGGTGATATCCAGCAACGAAACCGTACCGTTCTTTTGATTGACGATAACGCGTTGATTATCTAAGAACTCGATCCCCCAAGGGATCTGAAATCCACTCGCCACTTCGTTGGCGCGGTATTCGGCAGTGTTGGCAGAACAGGATAAACAAGCGAGTAGGGTAGCAGCAATCGTTCTCATGGTTCCTTCCAATATGAATCGTATTAATACTTAAAAGCTAACACTAAAAGACTATGTTTGGCAGAGATTCACTTGTATATGAATGTAAAAAATCCCCGATACGAGATCGGGGATTGAATTAAGGCTAGAGAATTGTTTAGTTAGCGAGATTACATCGCTTCTTCGAAGATCTTAGAAATTTCTTCGTGAGTTGCTTGTTTAGGGTTAGTGAAACCACAAGCGTCTTTCAGTGCGTTGTCTGCTAGTGTTGGGATGTCTTCTAGTTTCGCACCAAGCTCTTTAATACCTGCTGGGATACCCACATCTTTCGCTAGAGTAACGATAGCGTCGATTGCTGCCGCTGCACCTTCTTCAGCAGACATGCCTTCTACGTTTACGCCCATTGCTTTTGCTACGTCACGTAGACGCTCAGGACATACTTGCGCGTTGTAACGCTGTACGTGAGGTAGAAGAATCGCGTTACAAACACCGTGTGGAAGGTCGTAGAAACCACCTAGCTGGTGTGCCATTGCGTGTACGTAACCTAGAGAAGCGTTGTTGAACGCCATACCCGCCATGAACTGTGCGTATGCCATTTGTTCACGAGCTTCTAGATCTTCACCGTTTTTCACTGCTGTGCGTAGGTAAGCTTGGATAAGCTCAATCGCTTTGATTGCTACTGCATCAGTGATTGGTGTTGCCGCGATAGATACGTAAGCTTCAATCGCGTGAGTTAGGGCATCCATACCTGTTGCCGCAGTTAGCGAAGCAGGTTTAGCGAGCATTAGCTCTGGATCGTTTACCGAGATAAGCGGTGTTGTGTGCTTATCAACGATAGCCATCTTAATGTGACGCTCTTCGTCAGTGATGATGCAGAAACGCGTCATTTCAGATGCAGTACCCGCCGTCGTGTTGATCGCGATAAGTGGCATCATTGGTTTTGCAGATTGGTCTACGCCTTCGTAATCTGCGATTTTGCCGCCGTTAGAAGCAACAAGCGCGATACCTTTCGCACAGTCGTGTGGTGAACCGCCGCCTAGAGAGATAACGAAGTCACATTCGTTATCAGTAAGAAGTGCTAAGCCGTCGTTAACGTTGCTGATAGTTGGATTTGGTTGAGTGCCATCAAACACAACGGTTGCTACATCGCGCTCAGTGAGAAGGTCTTGAACTTGTTTGACTACACCGATTTGGTTAAGGATCTTATCCGTAACGATCAAACCTTTTTTAAAGCCTTGAGATTGGATGCTGTCTGCTGCGTCTTTCAAACAACCAGCGCCCATTAGGTTTACCGTAGGGATAAAAAATGCACTTGTCATATTGGATAGCTCCGTCGTTATTTTTAATAATCTTTCTTAATTTGCCATTTACTGTCGCACATTCGTTTCCAGATTGAAGTTGATCTAAAGCAAGTTTACCCACTTAGAGGTACTTGCAAGAGAAAAACTGTGACAGTGATCTTGTTGCACTGCGTATAAGTGCAACACTGATATAAAGTAGAACAAATATGAAACTATGGACGCAAACGATTGGCAGAAATTGACTTCTGACGCGGATATATCTCTAAATTCGACTAAAGTATAAAAAATCCCCATTAATAACTTAATTATCAATGGGGATAGGGAAGTGTTTTATAAGCTAACTACTAATAATTAAGCTATTTTAATCAGTTTTGATACTAACTTTTCGATACCTGAAGCCGCTTGAGAGATATTCTCTGCCAACATGTAAGCAGGGGTTGAAAGTACGAGGTGTTTTTCATCAAAAACGATGTCTTCGACAGGGCACGTGGTGTGTTCACCGCCCATTTGATTAAATGCTATTGAGACTGCCTCATCGTTGCCTACCGTTCCTTTCACGCCTTGCTCATAAATCATCGGAATAATGACAGGAGAAATACACAGATAGCCAGCTGGTTTTTTCGCATTAGCAAACGCGCGACAAGCTTGAGCTACGTGTGTGTTAATGGAGCACTCCGCACCCGAAACAGCGAAGTCGGTTAAGTTTTTCGCGGCACCAAACCCACCTGGAAGCAGTAGGGCATCGTATTCATCGACGTTAAGTTTGGCGACATCGTCAATATTTCCGCGTGCAATACGAGCTGATTCGATCAATACGTTACGTGTTTCATCCATTTCGTCACCAGTTAGGTGATTGATGACGTGGAGTTGGTCAATGTTAGGTGCAAAGCAGTGCCAAGTTGCACCTGCCTTCTCGATGGCGTAGAGCGCCAACACTGCTTCGTGGATCTCAGAACCGTCGTAAACGCCTGAACCACTTAAAATGACTGCGACTTTTTTCATGTTTGGATTCCTTTACTCTGAACGTTCCTTAGATTGCTCTTCGCTATCTAGACCATGCGTTTCCGAATGTGTTTTAACGTTTTCACTCTCGTTGTCATCTTCATCATAGTAGCGCACAACAAAGGGTGTAAGCATAACACTAGAGGGCAGAAAATGTTTCATATCGACTCCAACGGCTTAATAGAATGATTTTTATACTGATTTTTATAAAACAGTACGTTGAACCTGATCATTTTTGAGTTAAGCTGACGTTTCCTTTGGCATTCGTGAGTGGTAGGTCACATGAAATCAGTGCAATTTCGTTTCACACTTTATGGTTGTATCGCGATTCTCTCTTGGAGTTGTCTGCTTGGCATCGCGAGGTTGGTTACGGAGAGTTTAGGTCCTGTAGGCGGGGCAGCCATGTTGTACTCTCTTAGCTCTGTTTTCCTTCTTATCGTGGTCGGTATTCCAAAGTTGTCTTACTTTTCTCCCAAGTATCTTGCGCTTGGTGGTGCGATGTTCGTCTGTTATGAAATATTTCTCGCTCTATCTTTGGGATATTCCAACTCGCGCGCGCAGGCAATTGAGGTGTCGATTGTCAATTACCTTTGGCCCGCACTGACGGTTTTATTTGCGGTCCTTGGCAGCAATAAAAAAACAAACTGGTTGCTTTATCCCGCAGTTACGCTGGCGTTTGTTGGGGTTGCTTGGACTGTGAGCGGTGAGAATGGCTTATCCATAACTCAGATCATGTCCAATGTTAGTAGTAACCCTCTGGTGTATTTTATGGCTTTCGCTGGCGCGGTTATATGGGCTTTTTATTGCAACTTAACCCAAAGGCAGCAATCTAAACATAATGCGATTACCCTGTTTTTTATTGCAACAGCTGTTTCGCTTTGGGTCAAATACGCGTTTACGGATGAGCCACCAATGACATTCAGTTGGGAAGCGATGGGGTACTTAGTGGCCTCTGCGGCTTTAATGGCTGGTGGTTATGGTTTATGGAATATCGCGATCGTTGGCGGCAATATGGTTTTTCTCGCCACCTTGTCTTACTTCACACCCATTTTTTCCGCTTTATTTTCTTCCATTATTCTTGGCGTAACTCTGAGCCATAGCTTTTGGCAGGGCGTTGTGATGGTAACGGTGGGCTCGCTGATGTGTTGGTTAGTCACCAAAGAGAAGCGCGAAGCGGCTGGGTAAGTTACCAACGAGATCAGAGAATTTAAGTGAGCAACGAACAGATCTCCCTTGCGAGCTGTATTCGAATACGAAGCAACTAAATCGAAAAAATTAAAAAAGCTCCCGAGATTGGGAGCTTTTTATTGAGTTTTAACGGCTCTTTGGTGGCACTCTAATAAGCGACGTTCAAGTGTAGTTGAAGCTTGAATCTGTGCTTCGACAGTCGCTTGATAAGCTGCTTACGAGTGTGCTCTAGTGTATCAAGCTCCAATGTGTCGTCATCAATATGTACGTCCACATTTACTCGTAGCTCTTGGCCCACCTTCGTTACGCCAGCCAGTTTCAATTGATGCTCAGTCACTTTTTCAATCTCAAGAACATCTTTGCCAACGCTCTGACACAGCTCTTTGCTTGGTGTCATCATTAGTAGTTCACGTAAGGCACCTACTAGCATATCGAACGGTACTTTGAGGAAGTAAAAGCCCATTAAAACCATCATCATGGGATCGGCATATACCGCATACTCAGAGAATGGCGTTAGTGAAACAGCCCAAGCCGAGATAAATCCTACGGTCACCGCCACACTTAGCAGAGTATCCATTTGCCACTGTTTTTTCTCCGCTTCAATCAAGCCTGATGAGAAGCGGCGGCTGCGTTTCGCCATAAACCACCAAGCGTAACCACAGCCGATAACATTCACGATGCCGAATAAGGTCGCAATAGAAGCATCGACCTCGCGACCTCCAGACATCAATGCTGATATCGCAGAGTAGAGAGAGAAGCTTACAACCACTAAAATGACGGCTGCTTTTATCGCAATAACGATTGGTTCTAAGACCGCTTTTCCAAATGGGAATACAGATTTTGAAGGCTTGTTAATATAGTAAGAAGCGGCCAGTGACAATAAAGTTAACAGTAAGCTGACCAAAGAGTAAACACCGTCAAAAACGATGACAATTGAGCCTACAAGCAAGCCAAGTACCATACCACCAGCAGCGAACCCAGATGCCAAAAGGGCTGAAATGGTTAGAATACGGTTTTCGTTTTTGCTTGTCCTGTCACACATAAAAGATGCCTTTGAATTTTAATACCTTACTATTCTTCGCTCATAAGGTAATTTAGGCAACCACAAAGTGACCAGTAACTAATCTAAAAAAATGCGTTTTTATTTATGTTCTTACAAAACAACGACTTACTGTTGTTTTTTGGTGTCAGTAAAATTGACGCTCACTGATAAAATGTTTAGAAGTCAAATAAATACTCGCTCAATTTATCTGCTAACCACGTCATTGCAGGATGCTCAGCATGGCCGTTAGGTGAAAACATACAGTAGTCTTCTTGCGTCAATCCGTATGTGTGTTTGATAACGGCGAGCTTCTGCTGACGAAGGTAATGGCGGATTAATGGTTCTGGAAGCACGCCCCAAGCGTCTTCTTCTAAGATGGTGTTCAGCATGTAGTCAAAACTCGAAAAACCAATATATCGAGTCGAGAAAGGTTGCAGTTCAGGGTTGTCTTTCTCATTTAGGTACACCATTAGTGCTTGCATTTGACTACGTAGATCTTCGTCTGAGACACGGCGCATCTTACTTAGGCGGTGTTCTACACTGCATACTGACATCATACGTATCTTGCCTAACGGGTTGTATACGATACGAGGATCGTCTACTCGCTCATAATCAACGCCGAAAGCAAAATCTACTTGGTGGGTACTGACCAAGTTGGCTAAGTCGCCACTGGATGCCAAGATTAAGTTGAAGGTTGTTGAAGGAAAGCGGTTATTCAATGTATGAGATAATTCTTGCCAGAGATCATCAGGTAAGGAGTCGTCACGTGCTACCCAAACTTCCGCGTTAAACCCTTCCGAGATTTGAGCGCAGGTCTTTCTGACCCGTTGTGCGATGATAAGTAGGTGTTCGCAATCTTTGTAAATGGCTTTCCCAGCTTCAGAGAGGGTGAGCTGGTTGCCAGTTCGGTTAAACAATTCAACGTCGAGATCTTTCTCTAATGCCTTAATCGACATACTGAGTTTGGTGCGATTGCAGTCGAGTTGCCTTGCCGCTTCAGAAACAGAACCACACTCAGCGATGGTGCAGAAGGCTTCTACTTGAGTTAAGTTCATGATTTGACACAACCAATAAATGAATTCAAATAATTTGGGTATTATGCAGATGCGCTCCCAAAGCCATGAAAGATTATCGAAAAAAACGCGAATCCGCCAGATAAGTCTATGGTCTTTTAACGGTTTTGCGGTAATCTATGTGGGTTACAAAAAGTGAACATGGAGGCCACGATGGCACAAGATTGGGACGGCTTAGCAAAAAACTGGGAATCAAATCCAGCAACAGAGCAATTTGCGCAGTCGGTGTTTGAGCAGTTACAACAGCTAACTCAGCTTGATGGCATTAAAGTACTAGATTTTGGATGCGGAACAGGGCAGTTAAGTCAACGATTGTCACCGATGGTTAAAGACATCGTAGCATTAGACGCATCGGAAGCCATGATTGAGGAACTCGATAAAAAAGAGCTCGTCAACGTAGAACCTGTGGTAGATGCACTATCTCGCGGCTTGGTTGCTCAGCACCCTGCGTTTCGTGGACAGTTCGACTTGGTGGTTGCATCATCAGTTTTAGCGTTCGTGGAAGACTTAGACGCGTCATTAACGATCTCGCATTCTCTACTTAACCACGGCGGCTATTTTGTTCATTTTGATTGGATTGCAGAATGTGAACAAGACGGTTTTACCCTTGCGAAGTCTGAGCGTGCACTGAAAGAAGCGGGTTTTACTGAAGTTGAATCGCGACACGTTTTTGACATTACATCTGATGGTAAAACAATGTCGGTATTAATGGGGCTTGGTCGTCGCTAATACCGCTGAATAAAGAACAAAAATTGACAAAAGCGAGCTAACAAGCTCGCTTTTTTCTTATCTGCTGAGGGTATGTGTAACTTCACTTGCTCTAAACAAGTCGTCATGGTGCAGGCAAGGACATACTCGAACAACTAAGTCTTCGGAGGTTATTTTGAGACGACTATCCTGCGTATCTCCTCCAGCACTTCAGGGTTGGCTATTGCGCCTAAATTTTCGACGTTTCGGTTGTTAACAACTTGCTTAACGGCTAACTCGACCAGCTTTCCTGAGCGTGTCTTAGGTATATCGCTTATTGCGTAAATCGCACTAGGTACATGCCTTGGAGAACATGCAGACTTTAGCTGTGCTTTGATGGAAGCGATCATCTCGTCATTGAGCTCTTCCCCTTTGACTAATTGGACAAACAGCCATATTTGTTCGTTGCGATCGACTTCTTTTCCTACTGCGATCGAATCTAGAATACCGTCTATACAGTTCACTTGCTGATAGATTTCGGCCGTGCCGATTCTTACGCCACCGGGATTCAACGTGGTATCACTTCGACCATAAAACACGTATCCCCCAACGCTGGTCTGTTCAACATCATCGCCGTGGTGCCAAATATTGTCGAATTTATCCCAATAAGCGCGATGATATCTCTCACCGGTGTCGTTCCAAAAGCCAGTAGGGAAGTTGGGTAATGGATTGGCACAAACCAACTCACCGCGCTCTCCCATTACGCTATTACCTTGTGGGTTAAAGACTCGGACATCAACCCCTAACCCTGCTGATTGGCACTCTCCCCGATAAACGGGAGAAATAGGGTTGCCCAGAACAAAGCAGCCACAAATGTCTGTTCCGCCAGAAATCGAGGCGAGGTGTACATCTTCTTTAATGTGCTGATAGACATAATCAAACTGTTCTGGATACAGAACAGAGCCCGTTGAGAAAATGGTTTTCAGACTTGGAAATGCATCACTATTCTGCGGAGAAAAAGATGCTTTTTCCAGCGCCTCTAGGTATTTTGCTGAGGTTCCAAACAGCGTCACTTCGGCTCGTTCTGCGAGGTCCCAGAGCACATCATGAGTGGGGTAAACAGGGCTACCATCAAAAATCACCAAACATGCACCGCTCGCGAGTGAAGAAACGTGCCAGTTCCACATCATCCAACCGCAGGTCGTGTAATAAAACACTCGGTCGTTCGGTTGGATATCGCAATGCAGTTGATGCTCTTTCAAGTGATCAAGCACCGTTCCGCCGACGGAATGAACGATGCATTTCGGTTTGCCTGTTGTGCCTGAAGAATAAAGCACAAATAGCGGATCGTTAAAATTCACACGAGTAAAAGTCAACGCTTCGGGGGTGTATTGATTCAGGACATTTTGCCAATCTTGGGTGCAGACATCGCATTCAAAAATGTGTGGTTTAAGGTAGCTAATTTGGCAAACTTGTTTAAGACCATCAAGATGATCCGCAATATGCTGGTTTTTCTCAGACATATCGAAAGTTTTGCCATTGAATGTATAGCCATCACAAGTAAACAGGATTTTGGGTTTCACTTGACCAAAGCGCTCCAAAACGCTTTCGACGCCAAAATCAGGTGAGGTGGAAGTCCAGGTCGCCCCTAAACTGGTGGTTGCTAGCATAGCTATCACCGTTTGAGGTAGGTGAGGTAAATAACCAGCGACGACATCACCTTGCTTAATTCCACATTCTTTCAACCATTGCTGCACACTCGAAACTTCTTCGCACAATTGTTTCCATGTGTAGGTCTGTTTTTCTTCACGTTCATTTTCAAACCAAATCGCGAGATCATCGGGTTGGTGACACGCGTAGGTTAGCAAATTTTCGGCGTAGTTAATTTGCGCGTTTGGGAACCATTTTATATCCCTATTTTCGACGGGTTGCTGCCAGCGACTTTCTGCTCGCTCTTTTATGGTCTCTCCCTGAGTGCCAATGACGTCGCAGAATAGCCAAACTTCCTGCCAAAATTTTTCTACATGATCGAGTGACCATTGATGCAGATCAGCGAAACTTTCAAGGGTATTTCCTTGTCGATTAATGTGTTCAATAAACTATGTAATGTTGGCTTCTTCGATACGACTTTCGCTCGGTTGCCATACTTTGCTGCTCTCGCGCATAGGTCCCTCTATAACAAAGTGATAACAGGTTTTAGTTTGAGAGGAATACACGATAAAGTCAAACAAGCCAGATATTATATCGTGTCATAAAAATCATGCAGTTACGATGAGTTGTAAACAATATGTTACATCGGGATGATGCTGAGAAAATCGCGCAGGGATTGGAAGCTCTTAAGACTACAGATAGGCTTAATGTAAAGGATTTGTTAATGGAGATGAGCCATGACCCAGTATCGTTCTAAACCCGTAAACCAGGAAGGCAGGGTTGAATGGAGCCGTGAAGAAGACGCCATTTGGCGAGATTTGGTAACACGACAAATGGGTGTGATCCAAAACAGAGCTTGTGAGGCTTATTTACACGGTTTGACGCTGCTTGATTTACCTCAAGACCGCGTTCCTCAGTTACCAGAAATTAATCGTGTCTTGATGGAGACAACAGGTTGGCAAGTGGAGCCCGTTCCCGCGCTTATTGATTTCGACCGATTTTTTAATCTACTCGGTAATAAGCGCTTTCCAGTCGCCACATTCTTGCGTACAAGAGATGAGTTCGATTACTTACAGGAGCCAGATTTCTTCCACGAAATATTTGGTCATTGCGCGATGTTAACCAACCCAGACTTTGCTGCATTTACCGAGCATTATGGTCAACTAGGGCAAGCCGCTACCCCAAAACAAAGAGCCTATCTCGCTCGCCTCTACTGGTTTACCGTAGAGTTTGGCTTGGTGAAAGAAGGGGACAAAACCAAAATTTACGGTGGTGGTATTCTTTCATCTCCTGGCGAAACCCTCTACGCATTAGAGAGTGATGTAGCAATTCGCGACCCATTTGAATTACAAACAGTGCTGAGAACGCCTTATCGTATCGACATCATGCAACCGAAGTACTACGTGATTGATGACTTTTCTCAGCTTTTTAAAATCAGTCAGTTAAATTTATTGAAACAAGCCGATCTAGCGATTGAAGCTGGACTGCTTCCTCCACTTTTTGAACCAAAGGAACCTGCTCATGTTGAATGAACAAAAATGCGAAGCTTGTAGTATCGATGCCATTGCACTAAGCAAAGAAGAACAACAATCTCTGCTGCTGCAATTGTCTGATTGGCAGATCATTGAAAGAGAAGACATACCTCAACTAGAAAAGGTGTATAAATTTAAGAACTTCAAACAAGCATGGGCTTTCAGTAACAAAATCGCGGAACTGGCAGAAGATGAGTTCCACCATCCCTCTATTTTGTTGGAATGGGGTAAGGTTACCGTAACGTGGTGGAGTCACTCTATCAAAGGTCTGCATAAAAACGATTTTATCTGCGCATCAAAGTGTGACTCGCTAGCATCGGCAGAGTAGGACATTACCTCATACAAAAAACGCCCGGCTTATGTCGGGCGTTTTGGTTCTAAATGACTTTTACATTACTTTATAGATTGATTCGGAAGACGGATGTCGTGCCCGATACCTCATTGCCAACGACGATAAAATGACCACCGTTACGGGTAAAGTAATTAATGGACTCTGGACCTAAATCGCCTGCTTTTGGATTGTATGTGTCATTCATGCATTCGCCATCTTCGACTTCTGTACATACTGGCTGATTGTAATCACGGCGGCTTACGTAATGCATAAACTGCGCTTGTTTCGGGTCTGTGATGTCATAAATCATGATACCGCCTTGACGCTCCAAGCCGATAAACGCGTAATGACGACCGTTAATTTGTGCTACTTCAATCGCCTCTGGCTCAATACCTTTATCATCACTTCGGTCATCGCCACTATTATTGTTATCGTTGGTGCTGTTGAAGTTCTTGCCTTCATTCAGCAGCGCGATAGTCGCGAAATCGTCACCACTATCGAAGACCAACTTGCCGTTTTCATCCCAAATCGAAAATGAACGCGCGCCAAATGATTGAACATTCTCTTGTGCAGAAAGCGTTTGTTCCGGCTTAATCACTTTTAAACGCGCGAGTTGTTTGTTGTCTTTTAGTGCCTCTGCCAATGGGTGTTCTGCTGCCACTTTCAGCTTCTTACCGCGCACTTCATCAATATGGCTTAAACAGGTTCCTTGCTCAGATGTATATTCATCTGTACCGAGGTAATCGTCTTCATCCCACATAAAGCCAGCTTTGTCGCACAGTTCTTGAGTGGTTTTGAATCCGTACTCACGCCCGTCGCCTTCATTTGCCGATACGATGTAAGTACTCCCATTCACTGAGTAGCTGTCGATAGTGTCAGGCATAAATAAGCCAACCAGTTGTGGGTAGCTTTTCAAGTTCCCAAGGATTTTGTCTTTGTTGGATGCATCGAGTTTAGCGCCCGACCAAGACTTCTCACCCAAGCCAACAATTCGCTCTACTGATTTGCTCTCTGGATTGACGATTGCCATGGCGTTATTTTCTTGTAGCGCGACATAGATTTTGCCGTTATCTGCAAAAGTGAGGTATTCCGGCTCTAGATCTTGTGCGATGGTGGCGTTTGCCCCCGAAATACGCACATTCTTTGGAAGCTCTGCTTTTCGTGAATCATCAAATTCGTTAAAGCCAATTTGTGACACTTCTGCTTGAGTAACACCAAGGCTCAGATCGATCAAAGTGATACTACCTTCAGGGTCAATGCTGTAATCGCTGTTTGGTTCTCATTCATTAGCGGTTGCGATGTATCGGCCATCTTTCGAGAAGTCAACCATGTCTGGCAATGCGCCAGTTGGAAACGTCATGACTAATGACAAATCGTCGGAGCGGTACAAGCCAACAATACCATTCGCTTGTTTATTACTGTTTTCAATCGCAACAGCTACCAAACCATTGAATACAGCGACACTGTTTGCTGCGCCAATTTCAATGCCCGCTGCTTCGCCAGCGCTGTTGAGATCAATGAATGCGCTTTGCGTTGGTACGCCGTTGTCATCCATAGAAAGTACATCGATACGTTTTGCTTGAGCATTCACCACATAGAGCTTATCTGTACAGGCGTCATAACTCACGATTTCAGCTGCCGATGTATCGAATGGAGCATCAGCAACGGATGTCCCGATAAACGTTAACCCTTGAATTGAAGTTTCCCCAGTAACGGGCGCAGTGGTAGGTTTGCATTGTGTAGCGAATGAAGCCACGGTATCTTCGGGTTGTGATGAACACGCGATGGCAAGTGATGACAATGCGAGTGCACCGATTGCCTTTAAAGGGGTGATCATGATATCTCCTTATCAATCCGATAGGTTGTCAATCAGCATGGGTTTTATGCTGCTGTCCATTTCCGCAACTGGAATGATAGAGCGCTGAATGACGTGTGATTTGGTAAGGCTCTGAATATATGTATGATTGATGACTCTTATATTGGCTTTTTATGAAACTAATGTGTCATCAATATGATGAAGTAGGGATAGAGGAATAATGGAATTAAAATCGTTTTTAGATTTATTGGCAGCGTCACCAGAGCAGGTCGAATTTGAAGCAACGATGGCGGTGATCGAAGATAACTATACGTTTGAGCCAACCGCTTTTGTAAATGGTGAGACACAAAACAATGCAGGCGAGAACAACGGTTCGTGTAAGATCTTCGCTTTCGGTTTGCTAAACAACCTAGACAAAGAAGCGACGCTAGCCTGCTTTGGCCGTTTTTATCGTGAAGATGTATTGCAGTATCCAGAGAACAGCGATCACCAGAATATTCGTAATTTTATGGTGACAGGGTGGGAAGGCATTAAGTTTGAAGCGTCCGCTTTAACCGCTAAATAAACACCAGTCAGAAAACGATGATCAGTAAGCCAGTCGTATTACGCGACTGGCTTTTTTTCTAGACATTTTCGGCACAAACACAGCTGGTTGGCGCTTGGCTTGGGTAAATCACGGGTTTCTATAGTAAAGCACCAGCATGTCTCTTTGCCTGCGGCGATATCACAATGGGCTTGAGTCCCGCACTCAGGACAACTGTGCGTTGAATCTTCTCCTGCGATTTGTTCGATAATCGCATCTCGTTGGAGATCGGTTTTGTCTTTCCATTGGATGATTTCATCCATCGTTCGGTGACAACCAGAGCATATTCCGGCGTTATTTTTACATGCAGCTCGACAAGGTGACTTCATTGCTTTCTCGTTCTCATTTTTTATGCCGCGTACTCTAGCATAAAGCGAGTCAAGGCCGCCAAAAATAAACGTGACTGCGATTTGCTGGTGAGGAGGGAGAACCAGTGTTACCCTTGGACGAGTTACCTTAACTCTCTGTCACTTATGTTAGAAAAAGAAAACCTCATTAAACTCGCTAGAATGCAAATGCCATTTGGGAAATATGCAGGGCGAGTGTTAATCGACCTGCCTGAAGAATACTTACTGTGGTTTGATAAAAAGGGCTGGCCAAGCGGCGAGCTAGGGGATTTGCTCAAGCTATGTTTAGCGCTCAAAATTGAAGGCTTAGATAGTGTCGTGAAGCCTTTGAAGCGTATGTAACTAGCCACAGAAACTCCCACTCTTAATGAAAAGACTTATTATGAATTTTGATATCGATGCACTGAAACATCACCAATTGGTCGAAGATGGTAAACTAGAGGGATGTTACATTCATCAGCCAGCTCAAGGTAGCCAACACAATGACAAAGCTGTTTTGGCAGAGCGCCAAGCGTTGGAAAAGTTGGGATATAAGGTAATACAGCTTAAAGCTAAAGGCGGGACAACAACGTTTGCCGAGGCGATGCAAAAGCTTGCGAAGGAAACTGGTCACCTGCCTAAGGAGTAAGTGAGTGTAACCTGCCACAGCCTTACAAGTTCTCCCACCAGACTATTTTTTCATTCAAAAGAGCCAGACCGTTAGGCTAACTCTTTATGCCCCAAAAAAGAACTGGAATAAATACTCTACAAAATTTGGTTCGTACGTTTTACCCTACGAAAAGTTATCCGATTGAATGTAACTCAACACTATTGAGCCTTCATTGTGCTTGTTTGATTAGTCAAACTGCCTATTTAATTGGTTAAATCATCATGCAATCTTGTTGGGGATGATAAATCACTGAAAATATTGTTATTATCCTTTTTATTTATCAGTAAAACCGACTCCCATGAGATATGAATCCTCTCCTGTAGCCCCAGAAGAAAGACAAGAAACCACTAGAGAACGAGCAGCACGTCAACGCTGAGAACGTCAGGAAGAGCTGAGATCTACCGCGAGCGATGAGAAACGATGGGCTGAAAATAGAGAGCGCGTTCTTGCTGAACGCAAAGCGGTCCAACAAGCTTACGACCTAACAGAAAAAGAATGGAACGATGATTTACAAAAGCAAGCTAAAGAATATCAGTGGGACACCTCTCAACAAGAGAACGTGAGTATTGCGGTACTGACTGTTGAAGAAGGTAACGAGTATTTAGACTTGCTCATCAAAGACTCGCATGGACAACTTTCGAACGGCAAGGACTACACTGGCGTAGGCATGGGGCTTAAAGGCGCTTATGAGGTCGCTAAAGAGCTTGGCGGTTGGGGGCAACCGCTAAAGCTGTCAATATCAATGGTGTAATGAATATTGTGGTTGAGAACTACAAGCCTAAATATTTAGACCTAGGTATCCGTTGGCAAGAAGCAACACCACAAATGCTTAAAATTGGTCATGCTCTAAATACTGTTCAAGGCAATGTCAGTTTCTTGAAAGGCAACATCTATGTTGAACTTGTGTTTAGTGGTGCGGTTAATGCGGTTGACTACATTCTACATGATGAAAAAACGCTAGGTGAAGTGGTCGGCCAATTTACAGCGGATATATCTAAGGGCATTGCCGCAGGAGTTATCGCTCAAGGAATAACTATTCTGGGAGTCGCAACATTAAGTACGGTACTTGTTGTGCCAACCGCTCTAACACTTGGTATTTTCGCTGTTACTGCGTTTATTGTAGGAAAGGAAATATCTAAACTAGATGACCAATTTAAATTTACGGAACCGATGAAGAATCAAGTAGAGAAAACTATTAATGATTTCTAATGAAAAATTTAACCGAAGACTAAAGATAAAGCGTTGGCTTAAAGTGATGGCTAGTTGGCCTCTTATGGTTTTTATGGTGTGGTTGAGCTACAGCTCAATTAATGAGTTAATTAGCATTAACAACTCAATCGGTATCATTCCTAAAGTAAAACTAGCAGGTTTAGTGAACAATGTTGCTTCTTTTGTAGGCCTTCTAATATTTGGTTTTATAGCGATCATTCCCATAGCTATGCTACACAGGTCAACAGAACTATTACTAAAAGTACCATTTTCGACAAAAACAGGGCTATATTCTATAGCGATAATAGTATTAAGTTCTATTGCCTCTGCCATATGGTTAGATAACAACACGAGAGAAAAAATAAAGCAATATGACTATATTGAATGTACTTCTGAACAAGAACTTACATTAAAATCCTCAAGTCGGACGTATGTTTTAGACCCTAGTTCGTGCGATTAAATCATCTTTCAAGCTCTTGGCACAAGCACCCTGCTAGCGTATGTACATGTCATGCGCTAGCTCTCAATACTTGAAGTTATCCATTAGTTGCTAATATTCTATTTGTCGTAACGCATTTTTGTCCAATTATAAGCTATAGGGTTTTCTCAAGCTGTATTTTGCTTTACAGGAGTCAGAGTGCCTGGCTCCTTTTCCCTTTGCTTGTCGCGAACGCTACCATCTTGGTCGTAGAGTATTGGTTATCGAAACCATTAACTCATGTTAGTGAAAGGAAATTCCTGAACTCTATAGTGCTTCTTTCACCAATCTTCTGTTTGGGCCATTATCTCTAACATCCAGACGCGAAATAGCATAAGATACACGGCCTTTACTAGCACTGAGCCACTCATCGTAATGACAGATAAAACACAGCAAGCGACATTTGCCGATCTTGGCCTGATTCCAACATTAGTCGAGCGACTAGAAGCGTTGGAATACAGCCAACCGACGCCCATTCAATCCCGTTCTATTCCTGATATCCTTGAAGGGAAAGATATTATTGGTGGTGCCAATACGGGGTCTGGTAAAACCGCTGCTTTTTCGCTGCCAATCTTGCAAAAAATTGTTCAGCAAGACGAATCAAACAATCGCCGTGGCAACTTCGTTTCCCACCTGATTTTAGTACCAACTCGTGAGTTGGCATCACAGGTGGCATATAACGTCAAATCTTACTCATACCATCTCAGAGATAAGATCAAAACGGTTGCCGTATTTGGTGGTGTATCGGTGAACCCACAAATGCTGGCGCTTCGTGGTGGCTGTGACATTATTGTTGCAACGCCGGGTCGATTACTTGATCTGGTATCCAGTAACGCGATTAAGTTGGACCAAGTAAAAACGCTTGTTCTTGACGAAGCCGACCGAATGTTGAGCCTCGGATTTACCGAAGAACTCAATAAGATTCTTGCGTTACTACCAGAGAAGAAACAGACGCTGTTATTTTCTGCTACTTTCCCTGATAAAGTCACGACGCTGGCTCAGCAGTTGCTCCGCGACCCTGTTGATGTTCAGTTGCAGAGCGCAGAAGCCAGCACTTTGGTGCAGCGCGTGTTTAGTGTAAATAAAGGTGAGAAGACGGCGGTACTCGCGCACTTAATCAAACAGCATCAGTGGCGACAGACTTTGATTTTTGTGAATGCTAAGAATGCCTGTAACCATTTAGCTCAATAGCTGTCAAAACGCGGTATTACCGCTGAAGTTTTCCATGGTGATAAAGGGCAGGGCGCTCGTACTCGTGTCCTTGACGGTTTTAAGTCTGGCGAGATTCAAGTTCTTATTGCCACTGATATCGCAGCACGCGGCCTTGATATTGAAAAACTTCCAGTGGTGATTAACTTCGATCTTCCGCGTAGCCCTGCTGATTATATGCATCGAATCGGTCGTAGTGGTCGTGCTGGTGAAGTAGGTTTAGGATTATCTCTTATCGATTACGACGACTACCACCATTTCAAAGTGATAGAAAAGAAAAATAAGTTCCAACTTGAACGCGAGCAGGTAGTCGGTTTTGAAGTGGAAGACGATCAGAGTGAAGCCTACTTTTTACCAATGAAGCCGCGAGCGAAGCCGGCAGGTACGGGTAAAAAGAAGAAAAAGCGTAATCAATAGAAAACGTAAACTACATGTGAGTTTACTTACGGGAGTTGTTAGAGAAAAGGAATGCTCACTAGCTTGAGTCTTCGCTTCTAGCCATTCCTTTAAAGAACAATAGAGCCCTGCTGGAGCTACCAGTAGGGCTCTATTGCTTTTCAAGATAGTGTTATTGGCGACGAGCAGGGCGTCCGCGAGGTGAACGCTTTTTAAATGCAGACGCTGCTTTGGCTTGTGACTTAAGAATAGAGTCAACGGTTAGCGGCATTGGCTCTTTAGGTTCAAGGCCATGAGGGAAGGTACGAGCTCTTGGTGGTAAGTTGTATTCTTCTTCGCTCGCGCGTGGCATGCGCTTAAAGCGATAAAGGTAAAAGTTTTCTAATTTTTCTCTCGCCCATTCGGTTTTCTTTAAATACTTCACGCTACTTGCAATCGAAGGCTTAGTGTTAAAGCAATTAAAACGCATTGCTGTATCTAGAATGTCCCAGCCGTAAAAATCCACTAACTCTTGCAACATAGTCTCTAGCTTTAATCCGTGCAGTGGATTGTTCTGTTGCAGCTCGATTCTCTCTTCGTCAGTCATCATTTTTAAGGGCCTTACTCATTAAAGGGCGGAGTTTAACAAAGTATACAATGTAGAGATATCTATAGTTACTTTGCGATGGATGCGAGCACAGTGCTCTCTACCTTGAAAGTATAAATCGGAATTGGCCGCTCTACTTGGCTCTCTGCTCAAAAATGACTCTTAAAAGTTCAAGCGTCCCAGCTCGATGTTAAATTATTGTGTAATAAGTGAGATTTTTGTTGTTCTTTTACTAATGTCTAATATTCCTACCCATAGCAACACATGCTTAATAAGCTCAAAATCAAAATTGGTTCATGCCGCTTTCTTAGTATGGCCTAGAAGTTTGATGTGGGTGTTGTCTCGTATTGGTCGAAGGCCTGTCTACCAAGCGAAACTCTAGTTGACGTAGTTCAACGTTGAAACATAAAAGGATGACTCAATGTCTGACAAAAGTAAGACTTTTTACAGGGATGTGCGCAAAAAACCGCATGAATTTGAAAGCCGAGAAGACTTTCTAAATCATGATTTAACCGTCATGAGTTTCCGTCGCTGGGGAATTCATTTGCCTTCACGTGATTACAGTATTGAAATCGAAGACTGGGTACCGGCATTAGCAGCAACCATTGGTAAAGTGGTTATGGTCACTGCCATGGTTTCCGCTTTTGCTGCTCAGTTTGGTTTATCTCCGGAATTCATCGCAGAAAACGTGCGTTACGAATTACTTATCGCTGGAGCCCTGTTCGTCATACTGTTTTCTGCCATCCTAAACCCGAATGCAAACTTAGCGGGAACCCATGGCCCAATGATACCGCTGATTCCTATGATTGCAGCTGCAGGAGGGCACCCTCTCGCGCTAGGTTTGATGGTGTGTGTTTTTGGGTTAATTCTCGCCTTAACCAAAGGTGGCTCTAAACTCATGACTCTTACTGGTATCGGGGTTCGAGGAGGGTTGTTGATCTACCTTGGTGCCGTTGGGTTGCTCGGGCAAATTAATAAGACGGAAGCGTGGGCTGCAAGTACGGACCAAGGTTACATTTCGTTTGTGGTCATAGGCCTAACCGTTATGGTTTACGCTTACTTAGCCAAGATCAATAAACGTTGGCTCGCTATCCCATTGTGCTCTGCACTCGCGGGTATTGTTGCTTATTTGATGGGCGCTGAGTTTGCTTTTACCACAGAACCGGGCCTACCTAATTTCAGTCCATTCTACTGGTGGGGGGAAGATACAGGCTGGCAGCTAGGCTGGCCAACCCTAGAGCACTTTATTGCCGTGACTCCATTTGCTCTACTGGCAGTCGCTATGTGGTCCCCTGATTATCTCGGCCATCGTGTGTTTCAAGAACTTAACTACCCAAAAGAAGCGAAAGGTGTACTCATGGATGTCGACGACACGATGGTCGGAGCATCTGTTCGTCAGGGGGTTGGTTCACTCTTAGGGGGCGGAAACCTAGCTTCTTCTTGGGGAACGTACATGATTCCTGCCGCAATTGCCAAGCGTCCTATTCCAGGTGGCGCTCTGTTGACGGGTTTCATGTGTATTGCGGCGGCGGTAATTGGCTACCCAATGGATCTAGCAATGTGGGAACCTGTTCTGCGCGTTGCTTTGATTGTGGGTGTATTCTTACCACTCCTTGAAGCGGGTATGCAGATGATCCATAAGCATAAAGATTCACTCAGTGCAGGTATCTGTATTTTTGCCTGTGCATTCGTTAATCCAGTCTTCGGTTGGGCAATCACGATGCTGTTGGATAACCTCGGGCTTATCGGCGACCATGAGCGTGCTAACGAACTATCGCGCAAAGATAAATATCTGATTCCTGGCACTGCGTTTATCGTATGTGCAGGCTCCCTTGCTATTGTTGGTCAGCTTCCAGGCATTCCAGCTCTTATCGGTTAATCGAATTATGCTCTAAAGGTATAGTGAGAGCAGTGAGTAAAGGGACTTGCTTCTTAAAATAGTAGACAAAAACAAAAAGCTACCTAGTACCAGGTAGCTTTTTGCATGTAGGGTTAGGCTACGGAGTTAGGCTATATGAGTGATTCAATGCCGTATTTTGCGCCGTAGTGTTCAACGACAAAATCAATGTCTTTGTCACCACGGCCTGATAAGTTGATCAAAATCGAGCCGGTTTCTCCTTGCTGTGCGAGTTTAATTGCGTAAGCGACAGCGTGTGAGGATTCAATAGCAGGGATTATTCCCTCTTCACGAGACAGCTCAAAGAAGGCATCAATCGCTTCGTCATCACTGATTGAGCCGTAATTGACACGGCCAATGTCTTTTAAGTAACTATGCTGAGGCCCAACCGATGGGTAATCCAAGCCACTTGCTACAGAGTACACTTCCTGAGGTTCGCCTTGCGCATCTTTAAGCATGTAAGACTTAAATCCGTGCATGATACCTGGCTCACCGAGTGTGAGTGTTGCAGCATGCTCGCCAACCTTTTGCAAAGAGCGGCCCGCAGGTTCAACGCCGTGAATGGCGACTTGTTCATCCTCTAAGAAAGCAGTAAATAGCCCCATCGCGTTAGAACCACCTCCAACGCATGCGACGAGATTATTGGGTAACTTGCCGGTCATTTCTTTGAATTGAACTCGTGCTTCGTTACCGATAATTGATTGGAAATCTCGTACCATTTTAGGGAATGGGTGAGGGCCAACGACAGAGCCTATCGCATAAAGTTGTGTATCAGGATCTTTCAGATAAGCTTCGAATGCAGAATCTACCGCTTCTTTGAGGGTTTTGCGCCCATGAGTGGCAGGAATGACATTAGCACCAAGGATTCTCATGCGGACGACATTCGGATGTTCTTTGGCGATATCAACTTCACCCATGTAAATGTCGCATTTCAAGCCAACCAATGCCGCGGCTGTAGCAAGCGCAACACCGTGTTGCCCTGCGCCAGTTTCTGCAATTAGTTTCTTCTTACCCATCTTTTTAGCGAGAATGGCTTCCCCTAAGCAGTGGTTAATTTTATGTGCGCCTGTATGGTTTAAGTCTTCGCGCTTTAGGTAGATGTCTGCTCCGTATTTTTTAGACAAGTTTTCCGCATGGAAGATTGGGCTAGGTCGTCCAACAAAGTGCTTATACAGGCGAGCGAGTTCCGCTTTAAATTCAGGATCTTTGCTGCATTCCTCATAAGCTGCGTTGATGTCATGCATGATTTGTTCAAGCTCAGGTGGAACAAAGCTACCACCGTATTCACCAAAGTATCCTTCTTCGTTGGGCATAGTGAGATCAAACGAGTTTTTCATTATTTACATCCTAGTTAACGAAAGTATTGATACTTTTATACCCAAAATTTAGAAGTGGTTGTGTGATCAGTTGCTTAAATCAGAGTTCGCGATCTAGTGCACTAGTTAAAAAGTACAACTTGTGTAGGGGATAATAGTTGTGATGTAGAATCAGGTGGTTTGAATAGATGCAAAAAAGCCTCGAGAGATCCTAGGCTGTCATAAGAACCTCTCGAGGCAAACAGAATGCTGGAAATACACTCTGCGATGGTGTCTGGAAACAAAAATTAGATTCGTTTCCTTTGTCAGATATTAGGGTTTTAGAATGAGTCGATGTCAGCGAAATGTCACAAGTTAATTGCGGTATTAAAAGCTTATTTTTTATTTTTGATTAATGGATTAGAAAGTAACCTAAAACAGGCTAACCTACCGCGTGTTCCGCGTCTTTTAAGTTGGACATGATCTTTCTTTGTCTCGAATCGGCGTCTTTAACCAACACGTGCACTTTAGCTCCTAAAGTAAACGTGGCGCTCTGGCTGGAAATTTTTTGTTTGACTGCATCAAATTCGAACTCACCATTTTGGAAACTTGATAAAGGAATGAGACCTTCGGTTCGGTTCCCTAACTCAACAAATACCCCGAAGTGTGTGACTCCACACGCTGTCCCTATGAAGTGTTGTCCGATAAATGGCTTCATGTAATGACATTTCAGTGCTGACTCAACCTCTCAGCTAGGGATTATGTGCTCGTAGTTATTAGAATTTATTGATTGAGCAGATATATTTAATTTCATTTTTTCTCTTATATTCCCGAGATTCCGCAGCCAATTTAGGAATAAACTGCTTCATACAGAACACCAAGAAGCTTAAGCAGCCGAGTCTGATGC
>NZ_JAWOWF010000014.1:0-102129 GCF_033340295.1 Vibrio sp. 1401 | reverse complement strand
CTTTAAAATACAAAACGCCCGATGAAGTACATCGAGCGTTTTAGTTAAAAAGTGTCAACCCATATCAGGACGGGTCACTGAGATCTGACTATGCCAGTTTCAACTCGAACTGGTTCAGGTACATTACCATATCTTCAATCGTCAGTACCGGCATGTTGTGGAGGCGACCGAATGCTACGATCTCCGGTGCCTTTGCCATCGTGCCATCTGGATTGGTCACTTCACACAGTACGCCAGCGGGTTGAAGCCCTGCCATTTGCATCAGATCAATCGTACCTTCTGTGTGACCACGGCGAGTCATTACACCACCTGGACGTGCGCGCAGAGGGAATACGTGACCCGGGCGAGCAAGATCTTCCGGTTTTGCGTGCGGGTTTGCCGCCGTTTTAATGGTCGTTACGCGGTCTGCTGCTGAAACACCCGTTGTTACACCAACTTTCGCTTCAATAGAAACCGTAAATGCGGTTTGGTTTGCGCTGTTGTTGTTTACCACCATTGGAGGCAGTTCCAGTTTGTCTGCTTGAACATCTGTTAAGCACAAACAAACGATGCCGCTACATTCGCGGATCATCAATGCCATTTGCTCGTTAGTGAGGTGCTCGACTGAATAAATGATATCGCCTTCGTTTTCGCGATCTTCATCATCAAGAAGCAGTACGCCACGGCCTTCTTTTAAAGCGATAAGTGCGTTTTCAACGCGAGTAATTGGGTCGCCGAATTCGGCAAGTAGTGATGACTGATTCATGGTTAACTCCTAAATTTCACCAGAATCAGGGCGGTATGAGAGATCGCCGTAAAATACGATCAAAAAGAAGTGCACCAGCATTCTTAGCAATCTGACTCGCTATGCTGGTGTATTCTTATTCTCTTTCATCCGGACTATAACCGTCGGCTCTGGCATCTCACCAGATCTGCTGACCTCGACGAATCGAGCGCTCGCGGGCTCACTTGAAAAAGTATACCGCCGGTGGGGAATTTCGCCCCGCCCTGAGAACAATTAAAAATGTACCACTTCATCCAAGTTGTGAAGAAGTGGAGCTAGGATAGTACTGCGAACTGAATAGCTTGGAAAGTCGATTCCATCTGTATGATGGAAAAGTGTGCTATCGACGGAAATAATCTGTGTGAATAAAGTGATCAATCTGCTGCGGCACGAAGGTGTTGTAAATCAGGCTCGTATGCGTTTGCTTCACTTCGATATGATCTTGCATACCGTCCAGTCTTGTCTCTTCTACGGTAACCGTACCGTCCGACATGGTGTTGTCATTACGGATCAACAATGGGCGAGCGCCAATCGGCATCGTTCCTGCGATACTGCCGAGTTTTTGAGGGAAATCCCAAGCGTCATCATGTTTGTTTAATCCGTGGTGTGGCGAATTGCCTAAAATTGCACCCAATCCGAGATCTTGAATTCGACCTACAATGGACGCGCCTTTCAGAGGCGAACCGATAGCGACAACATGAGAGATTAAGTTAGTGCTCGGTTTTCTGTTGGCGAGATAGCGCTTAATCATCAAGCCTCCCAAGCTGTGTCCCACGAGGACGTTTGTGGTCAGTGGATTAAGCGAATGATCAATAGAATCAAACAGTGAAGACTCATCGATAGCAACAGTGTTATAGCTGAGTACTTGCGTTTCGTATCCGAGTTTTCTCAGCTTTTGGCTAAGAGGCTGCATGACCAGCCCATGCATATAAAGACCATGTAAGATGATGATTTTCATAATACCTCCTAGATTTATGACGTCGTAATATCCTACTCTAATTGACAAGAAACTACTTGTGCTTTGTGGTGCATATTTACGTTTTGCTGCAAAGTTTGACTGCTGTAGCAAGCGACTCAGCCCAGTAAATCCTGTACTTGTTGTTGCAATTGATGACGATTTAAAGACGCAGGACTTAACACTTCACCGATTACAACATCCACTTTTGACCAAAAACGAGTCGGTCGTTTTGTGAGAGCATGTCCGCCTTTGTGGCTGAAAAAAGAACCCCAAAGCCCTTTTAACGCCATAGGGATGACAGGAACAGGGTTACGTTCAAGGATTTTTTCCACACCAGGGCGAAACTCACCCAATTGACCGTTAGACGTTAAACGACCCTCAGGGAAGATACAGACAACCTCACCGTCGTTAAGTGCTTGTTCAATCTGTTCAAATGCTCGTCGGTAAGTGTCGGCACACTTACGTGGAGAACAGATCGGGATAACACCGGCATGACGGAATACATATTTAAGAACAGGTAGCTCGCTGATGGACTTGTCCATCACAAAACGAACCGGGCGAGTAGAGGTTCCCATCAAAATCAATGCATCGACATAGCTAACATGGTTAGCCACGATTAACGCAGCACCTTGTTCAGGAATATGTTGGCGCCCCTTTACGGACACACGATACATACAATGGCTGAGTAAATAACTGATAAAGCGTTGTGTAAATTCCGGTACTTGGCGATATACATAGATCGCCACGAAAAAGTTACCTATTGCCATCATGGCAAACAGTTCCACAATAGAAAGCTCTAGTACGCTGAGTACAACGATCGAAACCAAAGCAGACACCACCATAAACAACGCATTCATGATGTTGTTAGCAGCAATGGCACGTGCACACTCCCTTTTGTTTGAACGCGATTGGATGAACGCATAAAGAGGAACAATAAAGACACCGCCGCTTACACCAACAAGGAACAGGTCAATCATGACGCGCAGATGTTTTGATTCAGCAACGAAGCTTTGCACATCATAAAAGTGCACCGGAAGTGATGGATAACTTGGGACTGCCCATAGCAAGTCGACGCCAAAGACTGTCAGACCAAGGATACCGAATGGCAAAATACCAAGCTCAACGTGGTTGAAAGAAAGTTTTTCACACAACCAAGAGCCTGTCGCGATACCAATCGAAAACAATGCCAACAGTAAAGAAACGACAGTGCTATCTGCGAACAAATGTTCGCGTGCGAAGTTAGGGAATTGAGTTAGGTAAGTCGCACCCATGAACCAGAACCAACTGATGGCAAGAATAGACATCCAGATGCCTCTCTGTTTTTTTGCCACTTTTAACGTGTTCTTTAAACCAGAAATCGGTTCAAATTTCGCTTTGTCATTCGATTGGCTAGGCATCGTTGGAATATTCACGCTGCTCATGAACCCAAGCAAAGACAAGGCAATCACGGTACAAGAAGCAATCAAGGTACCATTAGGAATGGCTAGCAGCAGGCCTGCGCTAAGCGTACCTATAAGAATCGAAAGAAACGTGCCCATTTCAACCCAAGCATTTCCTTTAACAAGCTCATTTGGTTTGAGCGCTTGTGGTAACAAGGCGTATTTCACGGGACCAAAATAGGCCGATTGAGTGCCTGTCATAAACAGCAGAACCAGCATCAGCATGGCACTTTGGGTGGCAATAGCGGTTGCTGCGCAAGACATGATAGCCAGCTCGATGAGCTTTAGACGTCGGATTAATTTGGCTTTGTCCATGCTGTCAGCGACGGCACCAGCATGCGCTGAGAATAGAAAGAAAGGTAGGATGAATAAGCCTGCCGCCAAATTAACGAATAGATTGACGGATATTGGTAGGTTATCAATTTGGCTGTATGTCACCATCAATAACAGAACGTTTTTGTAGATGTTGTCATTGAGTGCGCCAAGGCATTGCGTCACAAAGTAAGGAAAAAAGCGTTTTGAGAAAAACATACGGGCCCTGATTAAACAAAGTCGAATGAGATGGGAGCACTTTATGCTCAATGAACGATTAAACCAGCTTTCTCTTTCAAGTGACGTTGTATGCCACCAAAAGTAACGAAATTCGTTACTTTCATTTCCATTCGTTTATTGAGTTACTAATTCCGAGACTTCTGAGCAGGTTTTCTTTCCCATGGTTCAAACAAAGGGAACGTCCAACGACGCATCGCAATAATCAGAGAGGTGCCGTGCTTTTCGTCCATATCGAGAGAGCTATCATTTTGGCAAGCCTGATAAAACTCATCGATGACCTTTTGCAGTTTCTGTTGTAGCTTCTTGTTGCTTGGTACACTGATCAGTCCTGTTGCCATGGAGAACTTTTCATCTTCACCAGAAAAGTAGCTTTGGAAAAAGGCGTCTTGAACTTGCTGTTGGAAGAACCGTTGAATAGGGCCGCCCATCTGCCACTTAAATGTCGGAGATATACGCAAACGAATTTTGTTATTTGGCTGTAAGTCGATGATGTTCAGACGATCCAAATGAGCAAGCTTTTGCACCAGTTCCAACTCATTGAAGGTGTATTGCTGAACGATTTGCTCAAACTGATAGCCATTTACAACACAGATTGCCACGAGTAGCAGGGCTTTATCATCAACCAACTGCTTTTCTTGCTCTAACGTTAGCGACTCTAGACCTTTATTGTGCGCAGCCGCGAGCTTAAACAGTTCCGCCATTTCTAAACCAATCAATTGGCAAATGCGTTCTAAGCGTTCAAGACTAATGTGTTGACCTTCAGCGAGTAAACGTTTGACGCTTCCTTCACTTAAATCAAGGTGTTGTGCAACATCCGCATAATGCAGCCCAGCTAACTTTAGTTGGCGTTTAAGCTCTTTAATTAACGTATAGCTTTCTGACATTTACGCTGTTACCTCGTCGTGTAACTGCTCTAGGTACGTTTGCATAAAGGTTTTGCGTTTTTGCGCTTCGCGTCTTGCTGACTCTGTGTTCATAGTTTCAGCGATTTTGAATAACTTGGTCTGAAAGTGATCCAGAGTGAATTGTTTATCGTTAAGTTCACGTTCTTCGGCAAATATATCGCTGTCGTTGTAAAGTTGCGCGTTAAATTGAGTGCTGACTTGAATGCATCGCGTCACGCCAATTGCGCCTAAAGCGTCCAGACGGTCGGCATCTTGGACGATTTTGGCTTCTAACGTATTTGGCCTGATGTTTGCGCTAAAGCTGTGTGCCTCTATCGCATGAGCAATGGCATCATGATATTGCTGCGGATAATCGATACTCTCTAAAAATGCGACCGCTTTTTTGGCTGCGATGATTGAGCTCTCTTTGCGATTTGGGTGATCTTTCGGGTAAGTAAAGCAATCATGCAAATAGGCAGCCGGTAATACAATCGCGATGTCTGCATTTTCTTCTTTGCAGAGCTGTTTCGCTGTTTTGACCACGCGTTTTACGTGTTTAAGATCATGAGCTGCATCTACTTGCATCTCTTGCTGCATAAATTCCAAAAATTGCGGTTCTATCTGGCTTAATGACGTCATGGTTCATATCTACAACTAAAATGAAGTCAGAAGTATGCCCAACGCTTAGAATAATTTCCAAGTGCGATGGTGTAATTGAGATTCAGCCACCAGAACCTTGTGCAACGTTTGGTACTGAGCCGTTTTATATGGCCTTTCAATGTGTTCAGTGGTTTATGAGACAAGAATAGACAGAGCGAGCAGTGATGTTTACCAGTAGAAAAAAGGTCTGACGATGTCGTCAGGCCTTTTTAGTTTCGCCGATCTTTTTAGCGTTTGAACGTTACTTGCTCTGCTTGTTCAAGATGAATATGAGTTGTTGCAGGCTGTGTTTCTGCAATCACTTTACCGTGACGAACAGAGTAGCGAACCGGCACTTGGCGACGTACTGCGTCAAAACCATTTTCTGCGGGAAGAATCAGTAAACTACCTGGTTTGCCTTCTTCAATGCCGTGCTTATCTTGAATGTTCAGTGTACGTGCTGAATTGGTGCTGATCAGATCCAGTGAGTTGTTGATTTGGTCGTAACCCATCACCTGACACACGTGCAGACCCATATGCAGTACTTGCAGCATGTTTGCAGTGCCTAGTGGGTACCAAGGGTCAAATACATCATCGTGTCCAAAGCAGACGTTGATGTTGGCATTCAGCATCTCTTTCACTCGTGTTACGCCGCGACGTTTTGGGTAATCATCAAAACGTCCTTGTAAGTGAATGTTCACCAATGGATTTGCCACGAAGTTGATACCGGACATGCGTAATAAACGGAACAGGCGAGATGCGTATGCACCGTTGTAGGAACCCATCGCTGTGGTGTGACTGGCCGTGACTTTATTCCCCATATCAAACTTGTGCGCTAATGCTGCCAGTGTTTCAACGAACCGAGATTGTTCGTCATCGATTTCATCACAATGCACGTCGATCAGGCGGTCGTATTTTTTCGCTAACTCGAATACGTAGTGCAGCGATTCAATGCCATATTCGCGTGTGAATTCAAAGTGTGGAATCGCGCCAATCACGTCCGCACCTAATTTGACGGCTTCTTCTAGCAGCTCTTTGCCATTTGGGTAAGAGAGAATTCCTTCCTGCGGGAAGGCGACGATTTGGATATCTACCCATTCTTTCATCTCTTCACGCACTTCTACCATCGCTTTTAGGGCAATTAGGGTAGGGTCTGAAACATCGACGTGGGTACGAACGTGTTGTACGCCGTTTGCTATCTGCCATTTTAAGGTTTGTTTTGCGCGCGCTTTCACGTCTTCAATCGACAGCATTTCTTTGCGCTCAGCCCAACGTTCAATACCCTCAAACAATGTGCCAGAAATGTTCCAGCTTGGCTCACCTGCGGTTTGAGTTGTATCTAAGTGAATGTGTGGCTCGCAGAAAGGCGCAATCGCCATACCGCCTTCAGCATCGATGATGTCACCGTTATGACTAAGCTCCACATCGTTGCTTTCAATGCGCTTGAATTGACCATCTTCAATCAAAATTTGCTGCAGACCTTCTTGTCCTTTTAGCGTTACGTTTTTGATCAGTAGTGTTGTCATGATGGTTCCTTACGCTGGCTGTGTAGCCAGTGCTTTTTTGTTGAGAACAGGATTAAGAATCAGGAAGCTAATTGCGCCGCCAAGTACAGCGTTAATCGGCACTACGCCAGGCAGGAAGTGTCCCGCACCAACGCCAATCACGACAGCGATAATGCCAGCCCAGTTAACGTTTTGGAATTGGGCGGCTTCAAAGTTTGCGTAGCGTTTACGGTTCGTGAAGAAGTCAGCGATGATCACACCGCCAATCGGTGGAATTGCCAAAGATAAGAAGGTCAGCCAGCCAACAAAGTTATTGTAGAGCCAGAGAGCGCAAAGTGTGCCAACAAGACCGTTCGCCATTGAGATGTATTTACTTGGTAAGCCTGTGATGTTGGAAAATCCAAGACCCGATGCGTAGAGCGCGTTGTCGTTGGTCGTCCAGATGTTCAAGCCAAGAACGATGATAGCTGGAATAAGAAGACCTTGCGCGATCATCACTTCAGAGATGTCTGATTGACCCGTCACCGACGCACCTGCCGCGCCAAAGATAAACATTAACGAGTTACCGATGAAAAATGCCACCATGGTGATCATCACGGCGCTGCGCGGCTTTTTACCAAAGCGTACGAAATCCGCCGTTAATGTACCAGCACTGACAAAAGAGCCGACAACCATCGCGAGAGCTATTGAAAAATCGAGTGGCTCGGTTGGTTGAACCTGTTGTAGTTCGCTTATACCGCCAACACTATTTACTGCCTCGATGACAGAGTAGCCGCCAAGTAGCGCAATGGCAGGAACGGCAATTGCTGACAACACCATCAGTGCGGAGATGCCAAAGTAAACGGTCGCGGTCATGAGCAAACCGGAGACGAGGATCAAAGTATTGGTATCGATGCCCGTTGCTTTGTGCACCGGAATCGCAAACATCGCGACACCAACTCCAAACCACCCAACTTGAGTACCGCCAAGAAGAGCAGAAGGAAGCCAAGAGCCTTTAGAACCAAAAGAGAAACGAGCAAGAAGGTGAGTAGAGAGACCAGTAGAAGCGCCGATGTAACCGAGGAAAGAAGTGTAAATACCGAGGATTAGGTTACCGATGAGAACAGCGAGGAAAAAATCATTAAAGGAGAGCCCAGTACCGAGAGAACCCCCAGTCCACATACTTGCGGAGAAAAAAGTGAGTCCTAACATCACCATTGTAAGTGACGCCACGCCTTTTCTGGCCGTGTTAGGAACTGGTCCAAGACTGTAGTTATTGTCTCCAGCCATTATTACCTCCGCACATTGAAATATTAAATTATAGCACCTGATTTTCAGGCAAACGGCGCGTATTATCGTGATGTAAATTTAATAGTCAATGATAAAATTGCAATTTAAACGTTTGCTTTGTTTTTGATGTGTATTTTTTCTGTTAATAACAATGGTTTGATTTTTAAATTCTAAAGGTGGAAATTTTGATTTTACGTATTTTCTATGATTTATAGACAGGTTTTCTATGTGAAATGAATGTTTTGAATTGCTATTTGTTTTTATGGATTAAATTTATCTATAACTCTGGATTGTTCAGTCGATTTCTATGAAAAGAAAACGATTTCATGATGAGGTTTTTGGTTTGGACGTTATTTGTTCTTTTCTTGGGTGTGTTTTCTTGGTTTTATTTTATGTAGGTGATTTATTTTTGTTGAAGCTGGCATTTCTAATGGTTTAGTGGGCGAATATTTGAATTTTATAAACAGTAAACAATCTGTTGTGGGTAAGAAAAGTACAACCGAGCTCGGTCAGAGGATAAGAGGGCAATAGCCACATAAAAAAATAGCCAACCGCAAAGAGTGCGATTGGCTTATATACATGTGAACAAAATCAAGTTCACTAACAACGTCAGTTGGCTAGGTGACCCTCGGCTTAAGAAGGGTCGATTTATATAATGCAGTTACTGTGCCAACTTTAATATGCCCTAAAATACGTAGTTTCTGTGACATGCGTTGCTTAAAGTTTGAGTGTGTTTGCAATTTGCAACTGCGTTATGCAATTTGACTCTATTATGCTAATGATTGATTAATAAACAATGAACCTTTTAAAGCATGACTAAACTCGCCGTTCCTAAAAAGGCGAAAAAACCAACTACATCTGTCACTGTTGTTAGAATCACCGAGCCAGCCAAAGCGGGGTCCAATTTAAACTTATCCAGAATGATGGGAATCAGCACACCAAATAAAGCTGCGGTAATAATATTGACGATAATGGCCAGCGCGATGGTCCCACCTAGAACCGGAGATTGAAACCACAATCCGGCGAGCCCGCCGATGATTAACGCCCAAGCAATGCCGTTCAGAGAGCCAATACCCAACTCATTTTTCAATAGCTTGAAACGGTTACCTGGGGTGATCTGATTAAGCGCCATCGCACGAATCATTAGAGTGAGCGTTTGGCTGCCAGCAATGCCCCCCATGGATGCAACAATTGGCATGAGCACCGCCAAAGCCACCACCTGCGCAATTACATCTTCAAATAGTCCGATAGTGACAGACGCCAAAATCGCAGTAAGCAAATTGATGCCTAACCAAACACCGCGCTTTTGCGAGCTTTTTAATACTGGCGCAAACAAGTCATCGCCTTCATCCATACCTGTACCGGCCATCAAACGTGCTTCGTAGATTTCACGCTGTGTACTCAATGCAAACTGCCAATCGACTTCACCGATCAGTGTTTGGTCTGCATCAGTTACAGGGAGAGCGGGCAGTGTGCTGTGTTCTAATGCCTCTACCGCTTCAGGAAGCATCATTTTACTGTCTAGAACCGTCACAGCCTCAATAACGAGTGTTTTTAAGCGAGTATCGGGGTCACCACGCAAGATATCGAAGTAGTTGACCGTTCCACGATACTGTTTATTACGATTAATCAGATACACCTGTTGAGGCGTGTCGTAGCTATAGCGCTCCATTAACTGCTTAGCTGTCCCAATCGTAATGTTGAAGGGCAGAGTGATGATCTTACGTTCAGCCCAGTGGCCGAGTTCTTCATCAGCATACTCGTTTGCTTGATCGTAAAGTTCCAACTCATCTTTTTCTATCAACGAGAGTGCTTCGTTGATGATCGACTCTGGCAACGAATCGGCCCATTCGATGAGCGATAAGTTGTCGAGTTTAGCGAGAGTGAGTTTTAGCTCGACTTCAGATAACGCGTTGATGATAGAGAAACGTACGTCCGCACGCATTTCCGTTAACACGTCGATATGTAGCTCTAGTGGTAAAGCTCGCCATAAGCGAACACGATCGTCGATTGGAAAGGCTTCTAGAATCAGGGCAACCGCGCCGGGCTCGAGGCCCGCTTCAATAGATTCATTGAGCGTTGCGACTTGATCCGCTTCTTCGGCTTGGCCAATTTGCTGGATTAGAGTGGAGAGATCTTGAAACTTGCTCACCGAGTACCCCGATAGTTAATTCGTTTTATGGAAGTATGGCATGTTATTGAGATGCACAACTATGCATCTTAACCTTGCTCAAGGTACTTGAAAGTAACAGAAAAACAATAGGCTATTCGCTGTTGATGGTGAGATATGGCTGTACCAATTGGCGAATGTTCACTTTTGCGCCAATACGGGCTGCCAGCAAGTACATTCCGCCGATTTTTCTGTGTAAAAATAGGGCATCTGCTGGTGGAGTATGCCAGTATTCTTGCTCCATGCTTAGAATGGTGCCAGCCTCGCGAAGCTTTTGTGCTAAGCCGCTGGCTTTGAAATCATAGGGCTCATCGACCAACATAGGTTCACATGCCATTTTCACTAGATCGAGAATCGCTTGGCGTTGGTCTGGAAGGATGGTTTGGCTGAAGAAGCCTATTTGTTCAAGCGCATCATTCAAGCCTTGTTCGTCATTGTTAACGACAGATGCGAAAGCTTGGCGATAACCAGTGCTGAACCGCTCGCTGTACTCGCGAGTGGCCCCGAAATCTAGCAAGCCGATTTGACGAGTGTTTTCGATATATAAGTAGTTGGCGAAATTTGGATCGGTTTGTACCATCTTAAATTCGAACAGCTCTCGAAACAGTAATTCGAGTAGGCTGTGCATGACAAAATCTCGCGTACTCTGATCATAATGTTCGATTTTCTCAATCGGGCTGCCATCAATGAATTCCATCGCGAGAACGGAGTCTGAGCAACTTTCAGTATGAATCTTGGGCACCACAAAATGAGGGTGCTCCTTCAAAGCGTCATGATAACGAATGGCAAATTGTGCCTCTCGTGCGTAATCGGCTTCATCATGTAGCTGCTTTTTCGCTTCTTCGAGCAATCCTTTGTAGTCGACAGACTCGGGAATCAACCCAACGACCTTGAGCAGTGTACCGACATTATCGACGTCGCTATCGATACTTTTCCGTATGCCCGGATATTGCACTTTGACGGCTAGGTTATCGCCCGCATCGCTGTAGGCTTGGTGCACTTGTCCTATTGATGCACTGGCGATTGGTTTGAAGTTAAATGACAGAAACTCAGCTTTCCAATTCGTTCCCAGCGAACTTTCCATTACTGCGTTGAGTTGTTTTGCAGGCATTGGGTCTGCGTTGGAACGAAGACGGGAAAGAATATCGGCGAGTTCAGGTTCTAAAACATCACCAGCATCCATTGAGAGCATTTGTCCAAGCTTCATTGCAGCGCCACGTAGGTGAGCAAGTTGGTCGGTTAAACGCGCGATGTTCTGTGGCGTCAGCAAGAGGTCTTTCGCTTTTGGTTTGTTGCCTTTGGCTATCTGCTTCGTGCCTTCTGCAATCACATTGCCTGCGACACGGGTAGCAAGTGAAGCGAACTTGCTGAATCTTGAGATGCGATGGATAGGTAGGCTTCTTTCCTTTACCGACATGAATCTTCTCCGCTATTTACTAACTAATTGTTATACGGGAAAAGGATATGTTTGGATACAAATGAAAAGAAAACCGCCAGCGTAACTGGCGGTTTGCGAGTTTAGATAGAGTAGAAGAAGTACAGTTGAGACTTCATTCGGATGATGATCCCGCGAATCACATCTAAGAAGGCCATGAAGCCTATCGGTTTTTCACCGCTGACCCATGCGAGGCCAACAGAGCCAACAGGGATGTCGTAACCTTCTGGCTCATCAACCTTAAGACGAACAAAGTGGTGTTTGTTCTGTAAGTTCTTTCCAGTGGTGACACGTACGGAATCATCGAAACCCAGTAGATTACCTTGTGATTCACCTGTTGCCTCAACAATGCCCTCGACCGTCGCTGAGAAGATCTTACCTGGATAAACCGAAGAGGAGAATTCCGCAGGTTGACCCGGTTTGATGTTACGAATCGCCTGGTGGTTGACTCGCATCAGCACGTACTTCTCGTTAGTGTACATGTTGATACGCGGCATCATCGATACACGCTGACCTTCACGCAGGATAAAGTTGGTGACAAAGCCATCTGTTGGGGCATGAACTTTTGTGCTATTCAAATCCCATTGCGCTTTTGCAATTTGCTCTTCAGCTTGGCGCAGTTCGGCTTGTTTGGTTTCAACTGCAAGTTCCGATTTATGAATCGCCAGTTTTGCACGGGAAATATCGACTTGTTTCTTCTTGATTTGAGACTCAAGGGTCAACACGTTGTGACGTGCCATATCAACCGCACTCGATTGTTTGTCGATATCGCTTTCCGTGATGGTGTTGTGCACCACTCGGTTTTGCTCAACATAACGATCTAGCATTTTTTTCTGCAATTTGTAGTCAACTTTCGCCGCTTCCAACTGGCTCTTGGATGTTTCTAGATCTTGCACTAGCGCCTCGTGGTTAGCTTCTTCAATCTCGATGTCGCCTTTTGCCGTAGCTAATGCAACGCGAGCAGAATCAGCGGATACGTTCGCTTGATTTAATGCGATTTTGTATTGCGTTGGGTCAAGTTCATAAATGAGCTGACCTTCTTTAACTTTCTGATTCGGCTCAATGTAAATGTGGTCAACTTTACCTTTTACATTGGTTGAATCTGGACGCAATTGGATGTGTGGTGACTGCACGACAGAACCGCCGGATAAATCCATCGGGGTGAAGTTAATCAAACCTACCCAGACGAACATTAGCCAACCCAAGCCGCCAAGATAAGCGAACGATTTGGTTGCTTTGTTCCAAGGCATGCCAACCAAACGCAGCAGATAGATGAAGAGAGCCCATACCGCTAAACCTTCTAACATTATGCTTCCTCTTTTGGCTGTGTTTCTGTTTGCGGTTTACTTTTCCATGTATCACGCAGATTGATGATGGCTTTTTCCATATCAACAAATGCAAAGATCACGGCTAGCACCCAAACCCAGTGCCAGACAAACCCTATCCAGGTCAGCGCAGTGATGAGCCCTATCTGATGATGGTCTTTGCTGTGTGCTTTATTGATAGGCAATTCATGGATTTTCCAAAAGCCGTAACACGCGCCCGCGACACTCGCAATTAAAACGACAGCAGCGACAACATGTAACGCCGTATCTGCGCCTGTACCGACAAATGGGACACTCAGTAAACTCATTAAACACTCCTCTATCAAACTGTTGGCGTATTGTGATCTGAATTTGATTTGCGGCTTTCTTTGTGACAGATTCAATCACTATAGGATTAAATTTGATGTAATTGGTTATGAAAACGGTTCGGTTTATTCGCGCGATGGGCATTCTAAACATGCATAACCTCGCGTTATCTAAATACAATTTGGACTCGGATGAGTTAGGAATCCCAGTATCGGTGTTTCGTAACCCAATGACACTGATCCCGCTAAAAGCCGTTGCGGAATGGTATCGTTGTGTTGAACAAGCCAGTGCTGACCCGGATGTGGTGTTGAGTCTCAGCCGGGGTATTGAACTGCAAAAGCTAGGGCCAGTGGGACGCTGGTTATTCTCCGGCAATGATTTAGCCAGTACCATTCGGCGAGTGAATTATGGTGTGAGCAATCTACAATCAGGGGCGTTTTTTGCTGGCGAACAGTCGGGTAAAATCATCAAATGGACTTACCACAACCCGTTTATAGAAACGTCAGTAAAGGTGCACGATAGTATCCGCTGTGCGGTATTTATGATTAAGGTGTTACGCGAATTTCTTGGCAAAGATTACCAGCCTTTACGTGTCAAGGTTTCAGGCTCGAGAAAAAATACTGAGCGATACCGGGAATATTTCGGCTGCGAGGTGGAATGGAGTCAGCCAAAAACAGAGATATGGATCCCGGGAGATGACCGATTAGCCTCCCGCCAAGTGAGCCATCGAGAAGACAGCCGTCTAGCGATGAGTTTTTCCGACTTGGATGATTTGCTTAATATGCCCGATCCAGAAGACGAGTTGAAAGTGATTTATGAAGTAGTGAACTACAGCAGCCATTATGGATTGCCAACGTTAGAGCGCGTGTCTTCTCTGCTTGATTTATCTGAACAGCAGTTTCAACGTCGTTTGCATAAATTAGGGCTCAATTTTTCGACGGTTTCTGGCTATGTATTGAGTAATATTGCAGCTGGTTTGTTGAGTAAGCGCGTGAGTATTGATGACATTGCCACGCGCCTTGGTTACACCAATGTGGCGAGCTTCAATCGTATGTTTAAGAAACATCGTGGATTAACGCCCAAGCAGTATACGGGAAGATTAGAGAAGTAGTGCTCCACTTATCTCTATGAGTACAAGCAATAAAAGCCCTCAAAGTTGAGGGCTTTGTTATTTTTTTGTGTCGTTTTATGTGGTGGCTATTTCTTAGGACGCCAACTTAGTGCACTTGCAACAGCGCCGATGGCAATTACATCCTTTTTTTGTTCGCTAAGTTCAGGGAGCATCTGTACCGCAATGGTACCGTTCGTCTGCACAGCGGCAATTTCTTGTGTGCCTTCCTTAAAGCTATAACCCAATGGAATGTCTACCGCCATCATGGCGTCAGGACTAGTATGTACAGTTTCTACATTAAATTGGGTGCTACCAATACGCACTACGCCTGTCTCTTTTTTCTCAAAGCTGATGTCGATGAGAGCGGATTTTGGCTCCATCGCAAACTCACCGACTTTTTTACCATCTTGAGTAATGTCACAGGTGTAAGGATCATTCCCACCAAAATCGACGCCCATGTAGTTAACCGACATACCGCCTCCAGTGCAGTTCAAAAGCCAAGTTTCCCCGCTGTCGATACGAGTCACTTCTGCGCCCATTGAACCTTCTTTGAAAGAGATACGGTTAAACCAACTTGAGTTAGAAGCACTGCGTGAATACTTGCCTTTGTACTTACCAGCAAAATCAAAATGGCCATCCGCACCGAATCCCCAAAAATCACCGTCGGTTTTGATCAGCATTTCTGGTTGTGCTTTTACGGCATCAGTACGATCCATGACGGCTAGGCCACCACAACCAACAAGGAGCAAGGGAGCGAATAAAATAAGTTTCTTCATGTTTTTCATTGTTTATAGCTTGGTTACATCTAGGGTTTGGTCGGTGAATTGGATGTTCTGAATGTCGTACAACTCGTCAGTGCCTGTATTTGGGCACTCAACAGAAACGCTCTTTGCTTTGATAACAGTACATTCCGCCAGTTTGTGTGGCACGATATAGGTGTTGATACCGCCTTCACCATAAATGCTGTTGTCTTTGCTGTTGCCTTCAAAAGTATTGTTTTGATCATTACCGATCACATTCATCGCGTCGTCGCCAATGATCTTCACTTTTGTTAACCACTGAGATTTGTAGGTGTACGCTTCTATCAAACCGTCTTTGTTGGGAGCCATACGGAAGGTAGGTACTGTGCCTGGATTTGTCTTTTCTGTGTAGAGCTTGACGCCCGCAGAGTCGATATTCGCGGTATATTGCAAGTATCCGTGGAATAAGCCACTGATCCAATCAACGGCTTGTGGATCTTGGGTTTGCATTTCTTCACGCGTTAACGCTTGGTAGCCATCTAAACCATGTCCGTTTGCTTTTGCTACACCCATGTAAGCTTCAAAAGCGGCAGCAAAATATTCGTGAGAATATGAAGGGCCCGTTTGTTTAACACTTTCAGGATCGAAGTCGTCCGATTTCCAATCGTCCCAGTCATACTGAGTAGGGCGCCACACCGTCGGTTTGCCCGATTTAATATCGTTATAGATTGTTAACGCATGAGCTTGAATGTCATTTTGCAGTGCCGCAGTCTCCGTGTTAGGTGCAATACCTTGCGCTTGGACCAAGTGTAAAATTTCTTCAAAAGCGGCGTCTCGTTCGGCTTTTTTGCCAAGATTGGCGCAGTAATCGGCAAAATTACTCATGTAATGGCAATCGCCTTCAACTGTCAGTTCTCGATACATTAAAGATTGGCTATTCCTTAGCCAGTTTGGTGTTTCTTTACTAGTTACTAATGTTGACGCGATAGATGTGACAAGTGTATCCATATCATCTTCGCTAAGTACCATCATGCTTACAACAAACTTTTCTAGAGAACTCGTATCAAAAGAGTGTGCTAAGCCCGAGTTTGCAACTGCATCGTTCAATTTGTCTTGGCGAATCAGTTCGTTGATAAAGATTTTGGTTAACATCTCATCATTCTGTTCGTCGTTTTCGGTCAGCATTAGTGTGGCATCACGCTCGGCTAATGTCTTAGCGATACGAGACTTGTCAGCACCGTACTTAGAGTCTGGTTGGTTTGTGAGAAGGTGTTGGATGATTTTGGCTGCACGAAAGATTTTTTCATTATTCGCACCGTCATCAACAGCCACAATGTGAAATGTATCGTTGTTGTTTGCTTCGGAAAGGGAGATTTTCACATAGTGGGTGAAGCCCGAATCAGCAGCCACTTTTAACTTGGCTGGAAACTCTGTAGAAACGACAGTTGGGATTGTGACAGTGCTCAATGTTGGCATTGGTGGTGGTGGAGGTGTTGTTTTCGATGGTTTCGGATTAGATTCACTGCCGCCACAAGCAGTTAGACTTATCGCGCAGAATATGGCTAAAGGTGTTAATTTGGAATATCTCATTTCATGTTACTCGTAGACTTTATTAGAGCAAGAAACTTAGAAGCAACATAAAGTCCTGTCTATATAAGCAAACTAAGTCATATATGTTGATATTATTTTTTGGTAAGACCTATTATTCGATATATTTAAAAATATAGTGGATTTTTATTCCGAATTTTATTTTCTATGTGAAGCTATATTCTGATAATGAATAAAACCTCAGGTTATTGCATGGCTTTAGGGGTATAGAATGATTAGGATTATCGTATATGTATGGTTTGTAAGCGTATGTAAGCCTGCGTTTTATTAAAATTATCATTTAAGTAGGTTGCGCAGTATAGGACGAGCGATATACTCCCTCCATCATATTGGTGGAGTAAATGATTCATGGTGGGTAATACAATCTTACTGGTAGAAGACGACTCAGAGATTGCTCGATTAACCAAAATGTACCTCGAAGCCGAAGGATATACGGTAACTGTCATCGATAACGGTCAAAATGCATTAGAAACGATTAAGGGGCTCAAGCCGGACCTAGTGCTGTTAGATTTGATGTTACCAGGAAAAAATGGCGCAGAAATATGCCAAGAGGCGCGTAAGTTTTATCATGGTATTATCATTGTTTTGACTGCGACCGATGATGAAATGAGCGAGGTGAGCTTATTTAAGTTCGGTGCTGATGATTACCTTACCAAACCGATAAAAGGTAATATTTTGCTCGCCCGTATTGAAGCAGCGTTGCGTCGCTATTGTCGTCAAGTTGATATCGTTGAAGAAGAAAAGCTGAGCCGATATGGCATTAGTCTTTGTCTTCGTCGCTCCCAAGCATTTTATTTGCAAAAAGATATTGGTTTAACGAGTTCTGAGTTTGAAATTTTAGAGCTCCTGATGCTGAATGTCGATAAGCCAGTATCTCGTGAATCATGTTGCCGTCTTGCCCGAGGCATTGAATACTGTATTACTGATCGTTCGATTGATATGCGTATATCCTCACTAAGGAAGAAATTCTCTAAGGCTCATATCCATACGGCTACCATTAAAACCATACGTCACCACGGCTACATGCTGACAGGTAAATGACGCATGTTTTCCCTGTTTACTCGTCTATATGTGGGGTTAGTAACTGGCCTTGCGCTGACTGTTGCTTTGTTTCTCTTTATGGGGGAAGAGTACATGCGCAAAACAGAAGTCGGTGTTTTTTTGAGTGACGGTGCTTATTTTGTCGATCAATACATTGAGCAACGAGGCACTCCGGATTCTCTCTACAAGAAGTTAACCGAAAACGGCAAGCAAGATTTCTTTATCTTTGATTTAACATTGGTTGAAAACTGGGACGGATCACCGCCTTGTCGAGATTGTAATCTGCTGTACCGTATGCAAGGGATACCTGTTTATCTTATTGATGGCAGTACCTATGCTGCGGTATTCCCTTTGCCTAACACTTCGAAGAGTTTAGTTTTCAAAGAAAAAACGGATTTCTTTAGCCCACACGTTGATTGGAATGAAGATTCTGAGATTGTATTTATACTTACTCTACTTTTGGTTGTTGTATGCAGTTTAGGCATTATGGTTTACATACCTGTACGACGTCTTGACCGCCAAATTCGGCAACTAACGGCTGCGCAACAACAATTTGGTTCTGGTGAGTTGAATACGCGAGTCGAGCTAAAGCAATTTTCGCAACCCGTGAAAGAGCTCGCCCAAGGCTTCAACTGCATGTCTGAAGAGATTGAGAGACGAGTGCGCCAAACACACATCTTTACTCAAGCTATTCCTCATGAAGTGCGCACTCCGCTGAGTCGTATTCAGCTAGCGACGGATTTAGCTCGACGCACGAGTGGTGAAATGCAGGCAGAGTTACATGACGATATTGAACGATACGTTGATGTCGTGACGGATTTAACATCCGACATTGTCATGCTGTCTCGCTTGAGTGTGAAAAACCACTCATGGATCGATTCTGTTGAAACCATGGAACTGCCACTTTGGTGTAAAAGCCGCATGAATTACCTAGGCTTAGAGTCCGCCATGTTGAGAGCAGAAAATAAACTCGCGAACCAATTGATTCACTTTCAGCCTACTTTGGGTAACCTTGTCCTCGATAATTTACTGCAAAACGCCAAGCGTTATGGTGAGTCCTGCGTTGAGGTGACGATTCGAACGGTAGCGGATTGCTGGAGCATCGATATTGAGGACGATGGTCCGGGCATCCCTGAGGCGATGCGAGAAGAAGTATTTATGCCATTTTCGCGCTTAGACAAAAGCCGCAACGCCGACATGAAAGGCTTTGGTTTAGGGCTTGCCATCGCTACCAGTGCAGCGCGGCAACTGGGGTGGGAGCTTTCTGTCGGCGAGAGTCACTTAGGCGGCGCACGTTTTACGGTGCTTATTCCTGCCAACGGTTAGAGTAGGCACTGCGGTAGTCTGGCTCTGCGATACCTTCATACAAATCGTCACAAGCTTGCAGTGGACCTACGACGGTTCGGTAGGGTAGGACACCTGCCCAAACAGGGATGTCCATGTCTTCCGCATCGTCGTTGACGCCAAAATTGCTGATTTTCACTGATGCTTCTGTGAGTGGAATACGCAGCAGCATGGTGGCTTTGAGTTCTTTTTCATTACTCAAACGGATTTGTTCTGTTCTCCCCGGAGCGATCTGTTCAATAAAGTGATTCAGCAACCTGTCTTTCTCTTGGTTATCTTCCACCACCTCAAACTGGCCAAAGACCACAGCACTGCGATAATGCGCACTGTGGTGAAACGCACTTCGAGCCAATACCCAACCATCAAACAAAGTAAAGGTTAAGCACGTTTGCACTCCTTGTTTGAGTGAGCGTAACAGTCGACTGTTGTTGGCACCATGGATATACACGTAATCATCGACACGCCATGCCAGCATAGGGATGACCACAGGGCCTGACTCGTTGGTTATCGCAATATGAGCGATTAGGCTTTCATCTATGATGGCGTGCAGTTTGCTAACATCAGAGACGGCTTTATGTGCGCCTTTCTTAATTTCCGTTCTATTGGTGTTGGATAGCATTTTCTCTCCTTGCTTGCTCACGATTACGAGCGATTTATCCTCATTCTTTGATTGCAATGTAGCGTTTAACTGGTAGCTTAAAGAGAGCCAGTTTTAACTAATGGATGGATCCAGTTTGTCTTTGATTGATATCGGTGACCTACATTTAAAAGACAGTGAAGGAACGCGTCAGCAAGCGTTGTTTTTGGCTATTCGCAAGAAAATTGTTCAAGGACTGTGGGTGAAGAATGGGAAGCTGCCTTCTACGCGGAAGCTTTCACAAGAGCTTAATCTAAGTAGGAATACCGTGATTTCTGCCTACGAACAGTTAGTGGCGGAAGGGTACTTGAACAGCCAAAAAGGTTCTGGCTTTTATGTTGCCGTAGAACTGCCAGAGCAGTACTTGCCTGAACCTAGTTCAGTTCAGAGAGACTCATCACCGAAAGCTCACTTTGATATCAACCGCGCATTTGCACCGGGTGTGCCGGATTTGGACGCATTTCCGATGGCGCAATGGCAAAAGTTACTCACTCGCCATATGTCTCGTACTTGCTTGTTGGGGAATCAAGATATTCAGGGTAGTTGGGCATTGCGCTGTGCTTTAGCTGACTACCTCGCATCAAGCCGTTCAGTGAATTGTTCTCCAGAGCGCATTATTATTACCTCTGGGGCGCAGCAAGCGTTGTCGATTGCGACGATGGTAGTGCTCAAACAAGGTGATAAGGTTCTGATGGAGCAACCAGGTTACGCGCAAATGCGGAAGTTGATTCAGTTCCAAAACTATCAATTTGAGCCTTTGTTCGTAAGAGAGACATTAGGTTTTGATGTGGAAGCGGTGACCACAAGCGATGCCGATGCCCTGTATATCACCCCAAGCAATCAATATCCGATGGGCACCACACTCAATACTGAGCAAAGAGGGAAGATCATCAACTGGGCAGTCGAACAGTCACGTTGGATCATCGAAGACGATTATGACAGCGAATTCCAGTTTGCTCATCGTCCCTATACCAGCTTACAGGGGCTAGCGGCTCAAATGGGTCGAGATGAGCGTGTGTTGTATGTGGGTTCCTTCAGTAAAGTGATGTTTAACGGATTGCGGCTTGGCTACCTTGTAGCTCCTGAACGTTTAGTAGAGCAATGTTTGGTGGTTAAGGATGCGTTAAGTGGTGATTCGCCGACGCATACACAAGAAGCATTGGCAGATTTTATTACTGAAGGTGGGTTATTACGTCATATTCGAAAAATGCGTCGACTGTACAAAACTAAGCATGAACAGATGCATTTATCCATTCAACAGCATTTTGGCGACCGTGTTTGCGTCGTTAGCCAAGCGGCGGGGCTTCATATTACGTTGAAATGGCAAGACGGTATGGATGAGCAGCGTTTTACGAAACTAGCAGAGCATGAAGGGATCATCTTGCGACCTTTGAGCTATTATGAATACCCAGATTTTCAAGCACGTCACTGGCATGGTGCCGTGCTTGGTTACGGCAATATCGCGGTAGAGAACATAGACGCTGGTATCCAACGTTTAGCTCACATATTTCGAAATGGGAAGCGATGACTATTCAACTACACGTGTTTGTCGCTTATGTCGCCACTGTTTCCAAGGCAGTAAAAGTAGAGTAAAAATGCCAAGTGCATAAAACATTGACCAGCCTAAACATATAAAAACACCGGTACAAAGCAGTAGGGACAGTCCCGCAAGTGTTTTACCAAATCCTCGAAGCAATTTAAAAGCGGCTAACATCGCCAACATGTAAACCAGAACGAATACACTGTTTGCGAGTTTTAGGAAAAACTCCAGATCGAGCTGTGATAGGGTTCCTATCACACAAGATATCAATAATATACCGCCAACTAATATGGTGGCTGAGAAAGGGACACCACGACGCGAAATCTTGGCTAGTGGACTAGAAGGACGATGTTCCCGAGCTTGAGCCCAGACCATTCGCGCTAGGCTCTGTGTGTATAAGTTAACGCTCGCGAAACAAGCGGAGAAACCTATCAAGCTGATTATCCATTTGGCTCCATCGCCTAGTAGTTGGGCACTAAGCCAGGGGATGGATGCGTTATCAAATTGAGCGTTGCCATACGCGCCAAATTTTAAAATAACGACAGAGCATGCCCAATAGGTAGCCCCTGCTACAAAACAACCGACCACAATGGCAATAGGGAAATCTCTTTGAGGGTTTTTGAACTCTTCCCCCATATGGGCAAAAGCCTCTATGCCAACAAAACACCAGAACATCACGCCTAACGCTGCGGTAATAGGCCAAATTGACTCTTGTGTGATGGCGGGCATCACAAGATCGGCGCTATTAACGTCGCCTTTCCATAAAAATGCGCCAACAAGTGCGAAGACACTCAAAGCAATAAGAGTTTGTAAATGACCTGATGATTTTGTGCCCATCAAGTTGACGAACACAAGAAGTACTACCGTGAGAACTTGTGCAAACAGATTGTTGCTAATAGGCTCTGGCAATATTTGTTGTAGAAAGCCTGCGGCGAGTGCAATCGCGGCCGGAACCCCTACCGGAATGACACTAACAAATAGCCAAGCGACACTACTTTCCAGCTTGGCGTTAAAGGCTTTGCGTACAAAAAAGGCTGTTCCGCCCGCGTTGGGGTATCGTTTACCCAGTTGAGCAAAAGTCAGCGCAATAGGACAAATCGCGATGAACAATAAAATCCAAGCCCATAGTGAAAAATGGCCAGCTATACCTGCTGCGATAGCCGGGATCATAAACAGCCCAGTTCCCATTAATGTGGTGGATAACTGTGCGATACCTGATGTGAGTGAAATGTCTTTTTTGAGCTCTTCCATGCGAATTGATTCATCCAATGTTATGAGGCTTATTACGAAAAAGCTTGTGGCTTCTGGTTATTTCGTTTTATGTGTTTAAGCGATGCTATTTATGTGCTGAGTACTTAAGTTGGGAATTTGATTTCAATGTGTTATCTATTTTCTGTTGAAATGGATAACAGCACTCATCTCATGCCCGCCAAATAGCATATCCAAAATGTTAATAACAAAATGATTTACTAAACCGTCAATATGACGGTTGTTTTAAATAATTCCAACAAAATGTTGGTTTCTTATGCAGTTAGAATCGGTATAGAATGAGAAAAATAAGGAAAGCTTGGTAACGGTATGGACAAGTTTGATCATAAGATTGTGGATCTGCTCAGGCACAACGCTCGGCTGTCGGTGACTGAAATTGCGGATAAAGTAAACCTTTCTCGTTCTGCGGTAACGGCCCGTATTCGTAAGCTAGAGCATGACAAAGTGATTCTAGGGTATCACGCTGAAATTGCACCTTCGGGTGGGGATTCGATTTGCGCCTATTTTGCCTTAAAGTTCGATAAATCAACCTCTACGTATTATTGCGAATCATACGCGGACGAGTTATACAAAATTGATGGCGTAAAATGGTGTCATGCGATCAGCGGTGAGACGGACATGATGGTTTTTGTCGAAGTGCCTACGATGGCTCGCTTGAACGAAATCAGAGATCAAATTCAACGATATCCAGAGCTTCGAAACCTGATGACTCATACCGTCTTAGCTGAATTCTTTAACACGACTGGGAACCTGTTTGTGAAGTGACCATGAATGGATGCCATGTTGAAAACCCTTCTGAGCGAATATGTTAAACAACATTAATTTGAATCTACTTAGATCCTTGCATGTACTTTTAGAGGAGTGTCATGTCAGCCGGACCGCAGACCGTTTGCACATTACGCAGTCTGCCGTCAGTCGACAGCTTGCACAATTGCGCGATCTGTGTGGTGACCCACTGCTTATTCGTCAAGGTAATCAACTGATACCAACGCCACGAGCAATAGCGTTAAAATCAAAGCTTGATGCATTACTGGCTGAGTTTGACCATTTACTCGATGACCAACCTTTTGAGCCGCGGCAGTGGCAAGGTGAGCTTGTTATTGCTTCTAGTGACTACGTGGCGCAATACGTATTGCCCGATATTGCCTCTCACTTGGGTGAACAAGCGCCACAGCTAGATATGGCGTACCGACTGTGGCAACCCAACTTTCTTGATAAACTTCATGAGACGGGCATCCATATCGCGTCTTCTATGTATCCAGAAAAACCACAGAGTGTGTCGAGCGTTAAAATTGGTGAGGATTCATCAGTTTGTTTGATGAAATCTTCTCATCCGTTAGCAAAGCAGGACCAGATCAGTATTGAAGACTTGATTTCATATTCACACATCAAAGTGACTGGCGGCGGAGACAAAGATTCCTACACTGATTTAGCATTGAAAGAGCTAGGGCACACCCGCCACGTTACCTTTAAGGTTCCATTCTTCTCTGCTGCGATCAATCGCTTAGTTGCAAGTGAGCACCTGATGGTGGCTCCTGAACATATTGCCGTTAACCTCGCTAAGCATTGGGACTTAACCCATAAAGCATTACCACTCGAAACACCCATTCATCAATATTGGTTAATGTGGCACCCCAAATACGACACGGATCCTGCGCATAAATGGGTGCGAGAAGAGATTCGCTCAGTAATGCAAATTTCTGAATATTCCATTCGCTAACACGTACACCGTTTAGCTATGACTTGAAGTCATGATTAGTATGAATAACTTTGATTTCTAATTATACCTCTTCCGTTGATAGAGTGAGCTTCAAAGAGGGGAGATTCTTATGACACTAACAGTTTGGTTATCACTTTTTACCGTGTGTTTATTAGGGGCTATGTCACCAGGTCCCAGCTTAGCTATTGTCGCTAAGCACTCGTTGGCTGGTGGACGTATCAATGGATTAGCTACGGCTTGGGCTCATGCGTTTGGCATTGGTATATATGCGTTTATTACCTTGATTGGTCTCGCTGTTGTTTTGCAGCAAAGCCCGATGCTGTTCAAGACGATTAGCCTTGTGGGTGCGGCATATCTTGCGTATTTAGGGTTTAATGCTTTGCGTTCAAAAGGTGGTGTGGCTGCGAAGTTGGAGTCAGGTGAGGAGACAACGGTAATCCAGTCTGCGCGAGAAGGCTTTTTTATCTCGATTTTAAGTCCCAAAATTGCTTTGTTTTTTATCGCATTATTCAGTCAGTTTGTCGCGCTCGGTAATGATTTGAGTAATCAGATGATCATTGTTGCCACGCCGTTTGTTGTGGATGGGCTTTGGTACACCTTTATTACCCTAGTGCTATCGAGCTCTAAAGTCGTTGACAGAATTCGCTCTAAGGCAGTGTTGATTGATCGTTTGTCAGGGGTAGTACTCATGCTGCTGGCTCTTAGAGTGGTCGTAACGGTATAGACAAGCTCGCAAGACAGAAATACTAAAAGCAGCCCGTGTGGCTGCTTTTTTGTCTACTCTCAGTAACCCTTACACAATTTACGTAATTCTGACGCTAAACGTTGCTAAAATTAATATTATCAATAGTGTTACTTTGGTTCATATTCTCATTTGCTGTGAAAGCTACTTTCCAACGCATTGTTATAATGAGAACGATAGCCACTTAACGTTAATACTAACAGTGTTGCATATTAAGTCGAGAGTGCTTTATTGGATAAAAACGGACTTTCCTCTTACTTACCCTATGAAAGGGGTAGAGACTCCATGACCGTTTAGAAGGTGAGAGCAATATGCAAAGAATAGTAGATTTAGCTCCAGTAGTAATTTTGACCAGTGTTTGCAGCGTTGCTTGGATATTCTTTTCAACAAAGAGCATTTGGGTGTTTTTTGAACTGTTTGTATTTACGATGCTTGGCTTTGGCCTTTTGTACGGGTTACTACAAAAGGCTGATCCTAAACACTTTGACTTTGTTTTAAATCACATCGATGAAATTAAGAAGGAAGGCAAAGATGCTTGCCTAAGCGGCGCTCCGAAAGAATCCAACCCATACTCTGGTGTCGATGGTGATTTATGGGAGGCTGGTTACACAGCCTCCTACAACAAAAAGATAAAGCAATAAACCGCTAGGTGCTTATTCAATATTGTGCTTTTCAAAAAAGCACCCTGCCATTTTAAGGACAGGGTGAAAGCAAGAAGTTTCTCAGGAGCTGTCGGGGGAGAGAAACTCATCTAAATCTTATTTACTTACCGGCGAACCTCTTCAAATTCACCTTCAATCGCATCTGCTTTACCTGTATTAAACTCATATTCTTCGTGCATTTCTCTCTGCATTTTCTTGACGCGCTTTTCAATACGCTTGCCGGTAATTAATGCTGCGATGGTCAACGGAATCGCAATAATCAAGCTAAATACTAATGTAAAAAAGCCGGTAATCAGTGCTAGTGCAGTTACAATAATCCGATTCATAATCATGACCTCTCTGTAATTTATGTGCTCAGATTAATGCTGTGAACATGAACAAAACATGAATGCTGACGTTCACTTTGTCCGGAGAGTGTCAAATGAATGAAACGAAAAAACGCCTGAGGGTGATCAGGCGTATAAACGGGGAAAAATATTAGTAATGCGCATGGCGCTTATTATTTAGAACAAATATGAGATATTGTCCGCTACGCTATGTGGTTAACGTTGTGGAGCAAAGTTCACCTATCGAGGGAATGTTTGGTAACGAACACCCATCATTTGTTCCATACAGTGCACAACTTGGCAGCTGTAACCGAATTCGTTGTCGTACCAGATGTAAAGTACACAACGCTTGTCTTGTGCGATAGTCGCTTGACCATCTACGACGCCTGCATGACGAGAACCAACTAAGTCAGTTGATACAATTTCTGTTGAATCGGTGTAGTCAATCTGTGCCGAAAGCTCAGAGTTCAACGCCATTTCACGCAAGTAATCGTTCAGTGAATCACGGTCTACGTCTTCACCTAAGTTTAGATTAGCGACTGCCATAGATACGTTTGGTGTCGGTACGCGAATCGCGTTGCCTGTTAGCTTGCCTGCAAGCTCTGGCAATGCTTTAGCAACTGCTTTTGCCGCACCTGTTGAAGTCAGAACCATGTTTAGTGAAGCACTACGTCCGCGACGGTCACCAGAGTGGAAGTTGTCGATCAAATTTTGGTCGTTTGTGTATGAGTGCACGGTTTCAATATGGCCAGAAAGAACACCATATTTATCGTTCAGAGCCTTAAGGACTGGCGTGATTGCATTTGTTGTACAGCTTGCCGCAGAGATGATGGTGTCATCTTCTTTAATTACCGACTCATTTACACCGAATACAACGTTTTTGATGTCACCTTTACCTGGTGCTGTTAGCAGTACTTTCTCTGCGCCTTTACACGCTAAGTGTTGGCTCAGGCCTTCAGAATCACGCCAAACACCTGTGTTATCAACAACTAGCGCGTTATTGATACCGAAAGCTGAGTAATCCACTTCGCTTGGGTTATTTGCGTAGATGATTTGGATGTAGTTGCCGTTAACGATCAGTGCTTTACGCTCTTCATCGATAACAATGCTACCGTTGAACTGACCGTGAACTGAGTCACGACGCAGCAAGCTAGCACGCTTCTCCAAATCGCCTTTTTTACCGCCACGAACCACAATCGCACGTAGTCTTAGTGGGTAACCTGGACCACTTTTCTCAATGAGAAGGCGAGTAAGTAGTCGACCAATGCGACCAAACCCGTAAAGAACCACATCACGCGCTTTCAATGAAGAATCTGCGTCGCGAGCGCCATCAAGTGCAGTGATAAGGAAATCGTTTAGAGAGCTTGTATCGTCATGTTCATTCCAGTACATAGTTGCCAATTGGCCAACATCGACACGGCATGAAGAAATGCTCATTTCACAAAGCGCTTGAATAATAGGCATCGTGTGCTCAAGCGAAAGTGGGTTACCGGTATAACGTCTTGCAACGCGATGAGTTTTGAGAATGTCTATAGTAGTAGCATTAATAAGCGTTTTACCAAACAGAACCACTTCGATTCCTTTTTGACGATATAGCTTACCAATTAGAGGGGAAATAGATTCAGCAATCGTTTGGCTAGTTTGCCAGTCTTGGAGATATTTCTCTGGACTCATTGTTGTATTAGACCTTTCACGTTTTGGGGGCTAACCATACTCTCTGCTGTTGCCTCTTCGGCAGCGTGCAAGAGTGTGGTGGGTTATGTAATCGGGTTGTAATAGTTATGTGTGCGGATTCTAAGGTCGGAGTCCTTATTCTGCTAGGAAAATTAAATCCAGTGTAAAACACTACTTAAGGGGACGTTAGTGGTGGATTAATGTGACTAAAGCAGTGGTTTTCACGTATTGACATTTAGAAAGTAACTTACTTTTTTTGCGATGATAACGTTTGCTTTCAAATTAGTTTTGTTGACAAAAATGGATATTTTGCATTTTTGTGTGATTTGACTCGATAAGGCAACTCAATAGGTAAACATACAATAGATGATTTCCTGAAAAGTGAGGCGACTCTTAGTTGTGAGTGAAACTTTATTGTTTGCATCCAACTTTAAGATCAAAAAATATGACTTGAATCACAATTTCCACTTCATTAGCCGATGATAAAATACTCACAATAACCATAATCCAGGTAGGTGAATGTTGTTTGAAAGTAACAATGTCGTATATGCCTTTCAATGCAAGAAACTAGTCTAATATTAAATAAACGGATGAAATCAACCATTAGGCTGATGGATGTTGAGATTATCAATAAAAACACGCTTAGCACTCCTCGCACTATTACCCGCTGTGGTAATAGTGGTGTTTGCAGTTCAGCAGTTTTCTGATAATGCGTTGCGCGTGAGCCGTCTCAATCAAACGGTTAGCAATATTCAAGGTTTCCAATTGATATCCAAGGCCTCCCACTTTATTTACTCCATAGAGAAAGTACGCCGACAGCCTGATCTTCAAGTCTCTGCAGCCATTAATATTGAAGAACAAGGTGAAGTTATTTCTTCTTTGCATCAAAAGTTTGTGAGTAACCCTAATACTGCTGAGTATGCTGATGAACTGAAAGAAGCCATGCTGGGGGTATTGTCAGGTAGATTGAGTGAGATGGACGACCTGGGTGATTGGACATTTCAACAGCTCCAAAATATGTCGCGCTCTTTGTTGCAAAATCATCAATGGTATGGCAGTGACGATGGCATTCGCATGCAAAATTTTATTGCCTACCTTGCTCAGCTCTCTTTTTGGACACAGAAAGAAGCTTGGCTGACGAACCGTTTAGTCCAAGACCCTAAGAGTCGGCTAAGTCAAAGCATGTTTTATCAGGCGATTGACCGACAGCAGCAAAATTTGGATGCGTTTTTAAACTTAGGTGGGTCATACGAGCAAGTGGATAAATTGCTTGGCTTGTTTACTTCGCCGAGATATCAGAGAAACTTGGCGTCTCGCGGACAATTAATATCAGGAGACATGTCACAAAGTGACTACGCCGCGTATTTAAAAGAACTCGATTTTCGTGTGCAGCGCTTACAAGTGCTCATCGATGGGTTCACCAAACAAACTGAGCAGTCGCTTCTCACGCAGGTTCATGAACAAAAGGCCAATATAGCCATGATCAGTTTTGGCGTTGCCTTAGTGGTTATCCTGCTTTGTTGGCTCGGATTTAGTACTTGGTTCCGCGTTAACAGCAAACTCGATGCGATCATTCATACTTTAAACGCGTTGATCAACTCCGAAGAGAAGCAAACAAAAGTCAAAGTTGATGGAAGTGATGAACTGACCATTTTTGCTCAGCAAGTGAATCGAGTGGTTGAAGAAATGCAGAGACAAACTGAAGAAATACTGCATGCAAAAGAGTCAGCAGTATCGGCTAATCGTGCAAAATCTGTGTTTCTTGCCAACATGTCACATGAAATCCGCACGCCCCTTAACGGGATCATGGGCATGACAGAAATACTCTCTCAAAGTGAGTTGTCTTCGCATCAACAAGAAGTTGTTGATGACATTGACTCCTCATCTCAAACACTGCTTACTTTACTTAACGATATATTGGATCTCTCTAAAATAGAGTCTGGACGATTGGAGCTGTCACTAGTAGAAGCGGATATCCGAGAAGTCGTGTATCAGTCGATGATTTTATTCCAATCCAAAGCAACATCTAAACAGCTAAAGTTAGGTATTAATTTAGCTGAAAATATCCCCATTCGCGTGATGGTCGATGATCATCGTGTCAAACAGGTAGTTACGAATCTGGTATCGAATGCGGTTAAGTTTACCGAAAGTGGGCATGTATGCGTTGATGTTAGTTATGAGGAGTTACTTGAGAAAGAACGTGGAGTGCTGAAGTTTAAAGTAGAAGATACCGGAATAGGCATTGATCAAGATAAGTTAACCACGATTTTTGAACCCTTTACTCAGGAAGATGAAGGAGTGTCGAGGCAATTTGGCGGCACAGGGTTGGGTTTGGCTATTTGTTGTCAGCTTGTGTCGATGATGGGGGGCAAGCTCGTAGCAACATCTACAAAAGGAGTGGGAACATGCTTTGAGTTCTCGATTGAGGTTGAAGCAATTCCGGTGTTTGGCTGGCGTTCGGAGGTAATTAATAAAGGGCTTTTGATCTGCTCAAATTACGACTACGCCGACCAAGTATTAAAAGAGTGTCGCTTAGCGAAAATCAATCTCTTTGGTGTTAATAATGTGAATGAAGTGCAAGCGATAAATGATGACTTTGATGTCATATTTCTGTGCCACAGTAACGACGCTAATACCGATGAAATCTTGGATAATCTATCATTTAATTACGATCTTCGCCGTGTGATTATTTGCCAGCATCATTTATCCACTCCCTACGAAAATGCAGAAAAAGTACATGCCGTACTCACATTACCTTTCCTTGGCAATCGATTTAAGCATGTCATTGATGATTTAGCTAAGGTTGAAAAGACTATATCAAGTGACAATGTCACCAATAATGTTGTCAGCTCTGAATATCGAGCGTCGCGCTCTCATCGGAGGATCTTAATTGCGGAGGATAACTTGATGAACCAGAAAATAGCGAGTTTCTTTCTGGATAAAGCAGGTTATGACTATTTGATAACAAGCAACGGTCAAGAAGCGTTAGAAGCCATCACAAAGGGAGAAGAATTCGATGCAATTTTAATGGACTGCATGATGCCCGTGATGGATGGACTGACCGCGACGAAAGAAATTCGTCGTTGGGAAAAGAAAGCAGGACGTGAAAAAACAATGATTATCGCACTCACTGCGAGTGTTTTGGAAGAAGACATCCACAACTGTTTTGCGGCAGGCATGGATGCTTATTTACCTAAGCCGTATAAATCGAACCAGTTATTTGAGCTCTTTAGTGAATTAAAACTCGCCTAGCTAACATTTCAACTTAGACAAGGCGTCAAAACGATAAAGCCCCACTTCAGGGGCTTAGTTCTGATTATTCATTGTTGTGCGTTGGCTTGAGCGCCTGCGAGTTTGCGTATGGTTTGGCGATAGGTTAGGTATGCGGAAACACCAGCTAACAGGTTGCCGATACAAGCGCCTAAGAGTAAACCTCGGATTCCATCCATTTGAGCGCCAACCCACAAGCACGGTAGGAAAAAGACAAACAAGCGCAGCGCTGAAATAGTGAGCGCGGTGTAAGATTTGCCTAATGCATTACAAAGAGAAACCATTAGCATACAAACCCCTAATGAACCCAAACTGATCGGCACTATCAGTAAATGCATTTCCAAGACTTGCTCCACTTGCACATCACTTGTCATCAATAATGCGAGTGGGTTTGCGACGGCAAATGTAATGGCAGCAATCAAAAGTTGGAAACCTAGAATGAATTTTACGGCAATACTGACGAGCCTTTGGATATCTTCATAGTTCTTTGCCCCAAGTAAGCGTCCAACCATTGGAGGCATAGACATTGTCAGCGCCAAGACCGAAACGATAGCAAAGAACTCATAGCGTGAACCAAGCGCCCAAGCGGCGACTGCTGCGGTTCCAAAGCTTGCCAATAATTTTGTTGCTAGCATGGAAGACAACGGTGGCAGCAGTTGGCTAATCATCGCAGGGCCCATAATGTTACCGATAGATGCAACACTTTTGGCTACGTTAAGATCTTGCCATTGTGTCGTTGCCCAGTGATTCTTTTTCACGCGAGGAGCGACGACTAAAATACCAAACCCAAAAGCGACGATGGTTGCTATTGCCGCTCCGTTAATACCCAAGTCAAACGTGAAAATAAATAGCGGATCGAGCACAAGGTTCACGCCGCTGGTTATCATCATCATTGTGCCAGGTAACATTGTATTGCCATTAGCTCGGCAGATACTGTAGTAAAAATACAAAACTGCACCAGTCCATGAGCTTAATAACCACCAAGGCCAGTAACTGTCGATTATCGGCATAACAGATTCTGGAGCGCTTAATAGAGCTAAAATGGGGTAGCGCAAAAGCCAAATTAGCCCGCCAAAAATAGCGACACCAATTGAGCCGATCATCAATACCAATCCGCCAAGTTGTTTGGCATACCGACTTTCATTCGCCCCAAGAGCTTTAGAAATGACCGCTGTCGTTGCGATCCCTAGACCGACTTGAATACCGATAATGACCATTTGCAAAGGCAGAGTGAAACCTTGAGCGGCTAACGGTAAAACGCCGAGCTGACCGATAAACGCACTATCCACAAGCTGAAAGCTCATTAAAGACAGAACGCCAAATAGCATTGGCCAGGTCATCGTAAATAATTGTTTTGCAAGCGTTGGTTGTGTACTTGTCGTAGTTGAAGACATAGAAAGCTGAATGCGTTAGGAATAAGAGTTAGATTGATTGTACACGGCGGTTAGTTTAGAGACAAAAATAAACCCCGAGGAAGATATTCTTGCTCGGGGTTCGAAAATCTAGCTTACGCGTTTATTTTTTGCCGCTAGTTTGCTTGTCTTCTTCAGTCAGCTCACGAATGCGACGGCTGATGTCACGACGTGCTTTAGAGATCTCAGCGCTTTTAATGATGTGGTCATCAACACGATCTTCATAGTCTGCTTTCATATTTTTGATGATTGCGACGATTTCATCGTGAGTCATTTCTGGTTTGATGTAGTCTAGAAGGTTTTCTAGAAGATCAACACGTTTACGGTTATCACGAACTTTCTTCTCGTTATCAAGAAGCTCACGTTTTAGTTTGTTTTTACGACGAGCTTGGTTAACGATTTCAAATACGCTACTCATAGTTCTCTTTCCTAATTTTATGAATATCTTCCTCGATTAAAGCACAACATCCAGTGGCATAACAGTCTTTAGATCAATAGCAATGCAGAGTTGAACATTTCTCAACCAATTGCGTTGTGTCCATATAATCGTGCTGCTTTCTTCGAGTTTTGGCCAACATTGTAGAATCCATCGATTCATTGTCATAACGTGGCCTTCACTATATTATCAACACCATTGAATGCAAAATGATGAACTTGATATGGACTCTGGTAACACTGCGGAGCAAGTAAATAGTCAAGATAATGAGCAAGTCACTCGCTCTGTGGCTGAAAAGTTAAAAACGGCGTATATCAACGCTCGCGAGCAACTCGAAATCATCGAAGTTGAGCTTAATCGTTCAAAAATAATGATGGTCGACCAAGATGGCAATTTGACGAGAGTGCCGATTCTCTCGGAGCATTGATACCTGACCCTATTCGTAAGGGGTGTCAGGTCTTACGCTATGCTTTAGCCTGACACCAACACCTGAACCGCTAACGCTTCTTGCACTGCTGTGTGAATTTATGGCGTATGATTTCGAAGCGATTTAGGTACAAAGTCAAATGCAAAAATAATAAGGAAATGCATTATGAAAGTTGAGCTAACGGCAATTGAAGCACGAGTTATTGGTTGCTTGATCGAAAAAGAAGTCACTACCCCAGATCTTTACCCCCTCAGCCTGAACGCATTAACCAACGCGTGTAATCAAAAAAGCAACCGTGATCCCGTGATGTCACTCTCTGAGTCAGACGTACTCGATGCCGTTGATGCTCTTATTGAGCGCAGGCTCGTCAGTGACGAAAGTGCGTTCAACAGCCGCGTCAGCAAGTATCAACACCGTTTCTGTAATACGGAATTTGGTGATTTAAAGCTGACAGAGCAGGAGAAGGGCATTGTATGCTGTATGCTTTTGCGCGGTGCTCAAACACCTGGGGAAATTCGTACTCGTACTAATCGTCTCGCGACATTTCATGATGTAAAAGAAGTGGAAACGGTCCTTGAGCATTTAGCAAGCGAAGAGAAAGGACCATTAGTGGTCAAATTACCACGTGAGGCTGGTAAGCGGGAGTCGCGTTATATGCATTTGTTCTGTGGTGATGTTGATGCGTCCGAACTTGCAGCGCCTGTGTCTGCTTCAAGCTCGAGCTCCGATCGAGTAAGTCAGCTAGAGCTCGAAGTCGCTCAGCTGAAAGAAGAGCTGGATGAATTAAAAGCTAAGGTTGAGTCACTGCTTTCATGATGGAAAATACAACGCAGCGTTGGAGTGTCTACCTGATACGAAATAACCGCAACGCGTTGTATTGTGGTGTTACCAATGATGTTGAACGAAGATTCAATCAGCACCAAACCGGGAAAGGAGCGAAAGCTTTGAAGGGAAAAGGCCCTTTGGTATTGGAATGGTCATCGGATTTTGACTCAAAGACGCTTGCCATGCGAGCAGAGTACTATATTAAGCAACTAACTAAAGCGAAAAAAGAGCTGCTCGTTATGTCAAAAGCAAATATTGTCGTCGACGAACATCAACAAATGATGTTAGAGATAGTGGCACTCTGATAAGCCCTTGCTACGCAAAGATACACGGAAACCGCCTATGTCACATTGGCGGTTTCTTTTTGTTTTTGGAGTACCATGTAGGAATAAACTGACGCATAATGGGCTGGTGTTCTGTTTAAAGGTCCCGAGTATGAAAAGCGCGAAATGTCTCTACGTCATCGAGACAAAGGAAGCGACTCAATGTACTTTATTTGCATCCACTCAGACCAAGAACCAATTTACTATTGAAACAGACACTAAGAGGAAGGTAGATTACAAGAGTATAGGATGACTCGGCTAGGTAATGAATAGAGCTGAATTAGGCTCATAAAAAAGCTAAAAGAGCAGTAGATGAAAAAAGCGTTAGTATTCTCCCTGATTTCAATGGCCGCTTTTACGCCGAATGTGCAGGCCACCCAAGTTCTTAATGGGTATTGGGCATATCAAGAATTTTTAGACCAGTTTCCACAACAGAAGCAGCTAACTAGTGCGTTGGCTGAAGTGGTAAGAGAAACCCCTGTACCCGTAGCAAAAGACAAAAAGCGTCCACTGAAAATTTCTGTTGTTTATCCAGGGCAGCAGATCTCTGATTATTGGATTCGAAACATCGATGCGTTTGAAAAACGCCTAGATAAGCTTGATATCGACTATCAACTAAATCAAGTGTTTACTCGTCCTAATGCAGATATAAAGCAGCAAAGTTTGTCTTTAATGGAGGCGCTGAAAAGCAACTCCGATTACTTGATCTTTACTCTAGATACCACAAGACATCGTAAGTTTGTTGAGCATGTCTTAGATTCAAAGAAAACCAAGTTAATTTTACAAAATATCACCACACCTGTTAGGGATTGGGAACATCATCAGCCGTTTCTTTATGTTGGTTTCGACCACGCAGAAGGAAGTCGTGAATTGGCCGTTGAGTTTGGCAAGCGTTTCCCTAAACATAGCCACTATAGTGTTCTCTACTTCTCAGAGGGCTACATTAGTGACATCAGAGGCAACACTTTTATCAACCAAGTGAACCGCGATAATCAATTTGAACTACAATCTGCTTACTACACCAAAGCAACAAAGCAATCTGGGTATGAAGCTGCAAAAGCCAGTTTGGAGAAGTATCCGGACGTTGACTTCATTTACGCGTGTTCTACCGATGTAGCATTAGGTGCTGTTGACGCTCTTAAAGAGTTAGGTCGTGATGATGTCATGATCAATGGTTGGGGCGGCGGTTCAGCAGAGTTAGAGGCGCTTTCTAAAGGGGAGTTAGACGTTACCGTTATGCGTATGAACGATGATACAGGTATTGCAATGGCTGAGGCCATTAAGTGGGATTTAGAAGGAAAGCCAGTTCCCACCGTTTACTCTGGTGATTTTGAAGTCGTTACCAAATCGGACTCTCCAGAAAGAATTGAAGCATTAAGAAAACGTGCATTTAGATACTCAGATAATTGATGACAACTACATCAAAAACAAGAAAGCGTCGCTCACTGTCGACGCTTATTACCAAAATAATTATTCTCGTACTTGCTCCGATCATTCTAGGCATCTTTGTTCAGAGTTATTACTTCTCGAAGCAGATTATTTGGCAGGAAGTCGACCGAACCAAGCAGCAGACCTCTGCCCTGATCCTGAACATTTTTGATAGCCATTTTGCAGCGATTCAGATTCATCACAACAGCAATTCGAAAAGTGATGTTGTATTGGATTTTTATACAGAACGTGATGAAGAGGCACTCAATTACTTTTTCATGAGTATTGACCAGAGTGATCCTTCCCATACACCAGAGTTTCGTTTCCTAACCGATCATCAAGGTATTATTTGGGACGATGGCAACGCGCATTTCTATGGCATCAACAATCTGATACTTAGCCGACTTGCCAGTCAGGTGACCTTTAGCAACAACTGGTATTATCTACCCTCACAGACCCCGATGGGAACTCGCCATCTGTTACTTCGTCGCGTACCCGTTTTACAACCTAAAACCGGTGAAGTGATGGGGTACTCTTACAATGTTGTTGTTTTAGATAATAACTTTGGGTTGATGGAAAGGTTAAAAAATGAAGGCAACGTCGACAATGTTGTGTTGGTCGCTAACAACACACCATTGGCAAGCTCATTAGTAGGAGATGAGGCTTATCAAATATTTGACGTACTCAAACGACGAGAGTCCCAGCACAAGCTTGACCAATTATTGATCATCAAAACCCCTATTGAGGTAAATGCCGCCGAGACTGACTTGTGCTTGCTTACTGTGCAAGACAATCAGAGCGTGGTGACATTGCAAATCCAACACCTGCTAGCAATGCTAGCCTCAGTTATCGGTATGGTCATGATTGCGCTAATGACTAAAGAATGGATCGAGAATCGAGTAGTTGAAGAGTTAGGATCCCTGATGGCATATACCCGCTCGGCTCGTGAAGAAAAAGGATTTGAGCGTTTTGAGGGGTCAGATATTGAGGAATTCGATCATATTGGTTCGACACTAGAAAACACTTTTGAAGAGCTTGAAGCACAAAAGCGCTCTTTCCGCGACCTGTTTAACTTTGCGTTATCACCTATTATGGTGTGGTCTGAATCGGGTGTGCTTGTCCAAATCAATCCGGCAGCACGCAAAGAGTTAGTCATGGAAAACGATGTTGAAACCATGCACCCAGTGTTCAAAGGTTTCAAAGAAAAGTTGATGCCACACCTTCGCATGGCGGCTCAGGGAGCTACGTTGACAGGCGTTAATGTGCCAATTGGAGACAAAGTATATCGCTGGAACTTATCGCCGATTCGAGTTGATGGAGATATTAGCGGTATTATTGTTCAAGGTCAGGATATTACCACGCTAATTGAGGCGGAAAAACAGAGTAACTTGGCGCGCAAAGAAGCAGAGAAATCTGCTCAAGCCCGTGCCGACTTTCTGGCTAAAATGAGCCATGAGATCCGAACGCCAATCAATGGAATTTTAGGGGTTGCTCAATTGCTAAAAGACTCTGTGGAAACAGAAGAGCAGAATAACCAAATTGACGTACTTCGACATAGTGGTGAGCACTTACTTGCTGTTTTGAATGATATTTTGGACTTTTCGAAGATTGAGCAGGGTAAGTTTAATATCCAAAAGCACCCGTTTTCTTTCACTGATACAATTCGAACGTTAGAAAACATTTATCGTCCTATTTGTGAAAGTAAAGGCGTCAACCTTGTCATTGAAAACAAAATAGATCCCAATGTTGAAATCTTTACTGACCAAGTTCGTCTGAACCAAATTTTATTCAACCTAGTCAGTAACTCAGTAAAGTTTACGCCCTCGGGTAGCGTGCGCTTGCATGCTGAACTTGAGCAGTTCTATGGCGCTGACAATAGCGTGCTGGTCGTGGAAATTACGGATACAGGTATCGGCATCGAGTCTGACAAACTCGACCAAATGTTCGAGCCTTTTGTTCAAGAAGAAGCAACAACGACTCGAGAATACGGCGGCAGTGGCTTAGGGCTGACCATTGTGAAGAGCCTCGTCGACATGCTGGAAGGTGATGTTCAAGTCCGCAGTCAGAAAGGCTTAGGAACGACTTTTGTCATTACAATGCCAGTGAAAGATCGTGAGCGAGTACTCACCCCTCTTGATTCGAGTTTGCGAGTTAAGCCAGGTGAACTATTTGCAGAGAGTCTCAAAGTGTTGTTGGTAGAGGATAACCATACTAACGCATTCATTCTAAAAGCGTTTTGTAACAAGTACAAAATGCAGGTTGATTGGGCGAAAGATGGGTTAGAAGCAATGGAATTCTTAAAAGATCATACTTACGATTTGATACTGATGGACAACCAACTTCCGCATCTTGGTGGAATTGAAACGACCAAAGAGATCCGACAAAAGCTAAAACTAGGCACGCCAATTTATGCGTGTACTGCTGACACCGCGAAAGAAACCAGTGACGCCTTTATGGAATCGGGTGCGAATTACGTGCTTCTCAAGCCGATTAAAGAAAATGCGCTCCATGAAGCATTTGTGGATTTTAAGCAGCGGTTCTTAGTTGAGCGAACATAAGGAATTGGCTCACTACGAGATAACCCAATTATTCATTATCTGAAAAGCACAACACCATGACAGTGGGTTGTGCTTTTTTGTATCTGACCCTTTTACTCTTATACAAATCAGACTTTATTGGTCTCGACGTTTGTTGTGTACATCGCTGCATTTCAAGTTCAAACATAGTGTTGTGTTACTTAGATTTCTGCCCCTTCACTGACACACCCAACGTGATTTCAATCACAAAAAGATATTTACTTAGCGTGCTAACTATTTTATATTACTTAGCACGCTAAGTAATTGAGTAGATCTTATGATTCAAGACATCAACAGTTTGCGAGACCTTTCTCTGGCTGAAAAATTATCTCGTGTTGCTCGTTTGTGGAAAATGGTTGCAGATCGCGAGTTAGAGCCTTTAAACCTAACGTATCCGCGTTGGACTGCGTTATGGAAGCTTTATCGAATGGGTGACAACATCAGTCAGAAGCATTTGGCTGAAGCGCTTGAGATCGAGTTAGCGTCGTTGATGCGAACATTAAAATTATTAGAAGAGCAATCTCTGATCGTTCGCCATTGCTGTGAACACGATAAGCGAGCACGTATTGTTAGCCTCACAGAAGAGGGGAAAACCCTACTAAAGCAAATGGAGGCTCGAATTCTTCAAGTTCGAAGCAAGCTCCTAACGGACATCAACGACCAGGAACTTCAGCAGCTTTCATTGATTCTTGATCAGATTGCTCACAATGCGCTTGATTCACTTAGCGAATAAGTCAGAAAACCGAATAAAAAGAGAAGTAAACGCCTATGACTCCAGATCAAAAATTCGCACGTTGGATCAAATATTCTTGCGTCGCGTTTGTCCTTGTCTTTGCCTATTTTCTAGTTGCAGATCTCGCCATGCCGTTGACGCCTCAGGCAATGGCAACGCGTGTGGTAACTAAAGTGGCCCCCCGTGTGAGTGGGCAGATTACGCATCTTTATGTTGCCAACAACCAAGAAATAAGCCAAGGCGATCTACTATTTCAGATTGATCCCCAGCCTTATCAGCTCGCCGTAGAAAAGGCTCAACTTAACCTTGAGCGTGTGATTCAAAACAACGAACAACTTGATGCTTCTATTGCTGCGGCAAAAGCAGACGTTGAAGCGAGCAAAATCGTGGCGGAACAAAAAGTTCGCGAAGCAAAACGTCTTAATACCCTGTTTCACCGTAATGGTACTTCGCAACAGCAGCGCGATGACGCACAGAGCAGTGCAACGGCAGCTAAAGCGAACTTACTGGCCGCACGTGCTCGTTTAAAAGAGTTGGAAGTAAACCGCGGTGATTTAGGCGCAACGAATGTGAATATCCGCGTGGCGCAAAACCAGCTAAAACAAGCGGAACTTAATCTGTCTTACACTCAAGTCTCGGCGGAACATGATGGCGTTGTCGCTAACTTGCAGCTGGAGACGGGGGCCTATGCGGCAGCTGGTACACCTCTTGTCGCTTTAGTCTCCGATGACGTGGATATCATTGCCGACTTTCGTGAAAAGAGTTTACGACACTTTAATCAGAACAGCCGTGCGTTAGTGGCTTTTGATAGCTTACCTGGTGATGTATTTGAAGCTCGTATTACGAGTGTGGATGCCGGGGTCAGCTCGGGTCAATTCGATGCGGATGGTCGCTTAGCAACACCAACTGACTCAAACCGTTGGGTGAGAGACGCGCAGCGCTTACGTTTACATTTAGCTATCGATGAACCTCAGCAGCGCGCATTTCCAGCAGGGGCACGAGCAACCGTGCAGTTGTTGCCAGAAAACGCATTATCTGGCTGGTTAGCGAGGTGCCAGATCCAATTCTTGAGTCTTCTTCATTATATTTATTAACGAGGAGGCGATATGAAGTTATGGGACCACCCCATGTCGGAAAACGACTTCCGTCAGTGTTTGCGCATTGCAACTGGTGCGACCATTGGTTTCACTTTATGTAAAGTATTTGGTTGGAACTATGGCGTATTCTTTACTGTAACCCCGATGCTGTTACTTGGAATGGTGCCAGTCATGAGTCTACATGCCGCACGACAACTGATTTTTTCAGCGGTTGTGTGTGGATTAGAAGTTGGTGTTCTTGGTGGGTTATTTGGTGGGCACCCTGGCATGATGACAATCATTGCATTCGGGTTGTTTCTGTATAAATTCGCCTGTATGTCAAAAGGGAGCTTATTCTTATTTGGAGCGAACAGCGTACTGAGCTTAAGCATCATGCTGCATTTTGCGAGTTATCCAACCACTGACTTAAATGACCTAATATTTAGCAATCTGCAAGCGAATGTTATTTCAGTGATCGTTGCTTATGTGGTGACATTTTTGATTCCCGATGCGGAACCTCGTCAGCCACCAGCGAAACCGTCGCAGCCTAAACAGAGTCATCGCATGCGTCATGAAGCCCTTATGGGGGCGAGTATCGCTACAATGTCTTTCCTTGTATTCCAGCTATTTGACCTCAGTGACTCTATGTCTGCTCAGGCGACAACCTTGCTTTTATTGTTTCCTATGCATTGGAACGGTGCTTTAGGGTATGCGCGAAAAAGAGCAATGGGGACCTTGATGGGGGTGACCTTTGGTATCGTCGGACAACTTGTATTATACGATTGGTCGGATACCTTATTGTTTATCGTCCCATTGCTTTGGATTGGGGCTATGATGTTCAGCTATATGCACGTGAAAGAGTCTAGCGGTTCGGGAGCCGGATTTGGCGGCTTAACCACATTAGGCATTTTGTTCGGCCAATATCTTACTCCGGATGGTGACTTAATGTTCAGTGCGCTGTATCGCGTGAGCAGTATTTTGTTTGCTATTGTTGCGACGCTGCTTGTGACCTATACGGTTCACAGAATACTCAACAGCTTTGAGGCGACGCGCTTTAGCGAGCAGTAAGTTCAGACGTTACTGGTTAGAAAGGATTGCTCCAGTAACTCTGTTTTTAGTTCGTGAGTCATCGCAATGGGACTGGCAAACTTAATTCCAACTACCCATCCCTTCACCAATTTCTTAATGTTGGCAATGACACATCGATTTTCTTCTCCGATATAGTGGCTTAACGGGCATTCGATGGTAACACTCTCACCCACGTTGAATTCGGGCTCAATCAAGGTTGATATACCAACACCTGCTAGAGAAAAATCGATAAGGCTACCGTCGTAGACATTCCCTGCATGAATAACGTTACAGTCCATTTGCAACTTGTAACGCTCATGTTCCCGAACTGGTTTGGTTGCAAATGTTCCTGGAATGCGGATAAACAAAAGGGGGGATGGTCGAACGGTCGTCGTCAGCACGCTGGACTTAAACGCAATGACATGGCCTAACTCCGTATCTGATACTCCACGCACGATGATATCGGCGTTGGGGAGTTTTCTCATCACTTGCTCTTCAAGCAAACGCATTGGTATATCAAGAATCAAATAAGCATTTTCTTTCATCCCAAGATAAGTGGTGGAATACGTATATTGATCCTTAGGCCCAAATTCGAAATTAGTAGAAAGTTTCATTCCCGGTTTGAGAAACCTATGCAGTTCATCTTTAGTATGAGTGGCTGGCATCACATTGGCGTTTTAATTTTTAGTTAAGCTGAGGCTATCAAAACGCCATTTTGTTATTCAAGATAGTAAGGCATAAGTTTTTGTAAAATCATCGCTATCTGTGAAGTGGTGGGCGATAAGTTTGGCTCATTCCACCTTTCATAAAGATTTGGCTTGCCACAATACTGCCGCATGTGACCAACATCAGCGCTAACCAAGTGAGAGAATCTGGTTGTTCACCAAAAATTGGAACGGCAAGAAGTGTCGCGACGACTGGAGTTAATGAACCAAAAGCTGCGCTGGCTTCGGCACCGATGATCCTAATTGCATAAATGAAAGTGAAAGAAGCGATTAAACCTGCGCCAACACCTTGTAGCATCGCGTGGCCAAATAACTCCTTCCATGGCCACTGGCTGAACGGTGTTACCACCAAATAACTGTCTACCCACCCGAAACCAACGGCGATGATGAGTAGAGCCAAAGACGCGATTGCAACGAATCCTGCACAGACGTGTGCATTAAGATTAGCGACACGAGCGCTGATGGTGAAAGCAGCCCACATGATGCTGCCAGTTAGAAACAGGATATGCCCTTGCAACTGAGACCAGTTGTACTCTGCGCCGCTATTAGAAAGAAGGAATACGAAAATCCCTAACAACACCGTAGAAAGCCCGATTAAGCGGTGAGCACTCAGCGACTGTTGATAACAAAGTACCGCGATAGCAGAAACAAACAATGGCAAAGTGCCAGGTACTAATGCACTGCCGTGCGCCACGGGAGCGAAATGCATAGCCGTTCCGACGACCAGAAGATAGGGAAGGCCGCTTCCAACCACAACACCAACCAGGTAGCGTTTAGGCACTACGCGTAGCGACTGTTTATGCTTAATCACAAATGGTAATAAAATTATACTTGGGATTAGAAAGCGAACTAACGCGATATCGGCTGGCTGCAAGGCAGAAATTGCGCCCCCTTTTAAAGAAATAAAGAAACCAGACCAAAGCAGTAAGGTCGTTAATATAGCTGCGTATCCCAAGATCATTATCGACATATCCATTTGTAAATGATGTGTTAATTGTTGAATAAAACTCTTGCCAAAGGGAGGCAAAGTTTGACGTAATTAGGCTTGATGTTGGTGATAAATTGCGTATAAATGTTAATTATTAGTGATTAAAGGCACGGAAGAATAAATGGATAAAATTGACAGGCAACTTATCAACCTAATGCAGAAGGATGCCACTCTGACAACTGCAGAACTTGCTGACCAAGTAGGGCTATCGGCATCACCTTGTGCAAGACGCATTAAGCGTTTGGAGCAGGAAGGTGTAATAAGTGGTTATCGAGCTATTGTGTCCAGAGACACTGTAGGCATCGCGATGACTGTATTTGTTGAAGTGAGTTTAAATAACCACCAAGCTTCTTCGATTGATGAGTTTGAACATGCCGTTGTTGAGATGGATGAAGTGATCTCATGCCATGTCGTATCAGGGGCCTATGATTACCTGTTAGAGGTGGTCAGTAAAGATCTCGCTGGTTATGAAACATTTACTAGAAAGTTACAGCGATTAGAAAATGTGAAAGATATTCATACCCACCTGGCGATTAGACAAGTGAAAGGAAATGGCAGTTTGCCGATTTATGCATAAGAAAGATGAAATTTTTCGATAGACTTAAGATTGCCCACTATCATCGAAAGCGATATAGACAGTTTGGTAAAGACAGAGCCCGAACTCTGGGATGGGCAGATAAGTATAGTCAGATCAGCCGTTTTGAGGCGTTGTGTCGAGGGTTAACGTTAGACGGTTCAAGTATTTTAGATATTGGGTGCGGCTACGGAGACTTGTTAGCGTTTATCGAACTTACGGGGGGGCTTCCTCAAAGCTATATTGGCATTGATCAGCAAAAACAATTTATCTCTGAAGCCAGAAAACGAGATTTTCGTACGCAAAGTAAGTTTATATGTGGCGACTTTTCAACGTTGGTATTGCCTCGTTGCGATTTTGTTTTTGCTTCCGGATCATTGAACTATCAATCCACCAACCCAAATCATGCCATTGAAATGATTGATAAAATGTTCCGAGCGACAGAGAAAGGTTGTGTGTTTAACTTGTTGGATGAATCCAAACTACCCAGCATGAAAATGTTAGCGTCGCACAATAAAGAAGGTGTCTTTCGCTATTGTCGGTTGCTGTGTCCGAATACACGATTGATTGAGGGGTACTCCGAGCACGACTTTACGATTGCCATGATCAAAAAAGCGGAGTCCGTTTCCTGACTCCGCTTTATAAATTCTTAAGCCTTATTGGTTTTTGTATTGTGAGATTTCACAGTTACCTGTGTATCTATCAACCTTGAATGAGAACGCGGCTGAATGGTATTCCCTCCCATCACTCCATATTGTTTCTCCGAAGATTTTACACAGATCCAAATCACTGATTGAACCGAACTCTTTTACGTGCCTAACTACTGACAAAAACTTGGCTTTGGTAGCATTAGGACATTCCCTGTTACTTAATCGATTGATAACCATGTTTGTAGCATCATCTCCAGCCAAATGTGACTTTTTATTAAATTTTATTAATGGCTAAACTAACCAAAAAATGTCCATAAGTAAAGCATTAATGTGACGTATGTCTCTATAAATTGATTGTCTTGGTCATGGTTTAGTCAAGTTTGTCAAAGAGAACAATCCCATTATTTACATTTGATATCATTCACGACTAAGGAAAGAAAAAAGCACGAATAACGTCCAATATTGGAGTGAAAAACCAACATCGTCTATTCAAAACTGGCTCTGTTTTTACTTCGAAACATCTTGAGCGTATTGAAGCGCTCGAGCTTCTTTATCATAGACTTGTGACAGAGTTTGATATTGTGAAGAGAGGCGCTTGTAATCTTCAGCAAGTTCCAAAGCGTTGGTGTTATACCATTCCGCAGTTATTTGATTGACGGTTTTGTTTGACTCGCGGCACTTTTGGGCCAGGATCTCCCACCCATTAGCTGACCATTGGGATTGTGTGCTCAATTTAAGCAGTTGATTCGCTTTAGTTGTGAGCTCTTCTTTGTATTGAATCGATGCTTTTAATTGCGCTTTGAACACATTTTGGTTCGACTTGGCACGCCAAAGTAGCACGAGCTCATGCAGTGAAAAGGTTTCGGACAATAACTGACGCTGTTTATGTTCGGTTAAAAGTGTATTGAATACCTCAACATGCTGATTGTAATTGGACTCTAAACGATTGAATTGGGTAAGATTGTCATTCCACGACGATGGGTTACATTGAATATTGGCGTGCCCCGTTATCGGGAACAGAAGAAATAGTAGTATCCAATTGAGTCTGTTGATCATTATTGCTCGCGTTAGTTGACCTGCTCTTTTGAGTATATACCCAAATTTCTACGACATGCGTGCTGCTGGTGGGATAAGAATAAAGAATGAAAAGGAAAAGGGCATGAAGAAAATTCTCGTCGCATTGATTGTCATGCTGTTGCTCGGCGGAGCGGGGGCTGGATACTATTTCTTCTTTATGCAGAAAGATGAACCTGAAGCACCAAAGGCTACACAAGTCGAGCAATCGTCACTGCAAAAAGAAACATCCAAACCGATTCTGGATTTAGAAGCCGCTCCCCCGGAAGTTACCGAGTACTACGTTATTGAGCGTCGTGTCAATGTTTACAACAAGCCTAACCTTAATGCTTTAGTTGTCGATACGCTCTATAAGGGAGAAAAAGTATCGGTGTTAGAAAAAGTAGATGGGTGGTACCGAATCTCCGGCTATCTTGTCTATGAAGAGGGTGGAGAAGAAAAAGCCGAATGGTTGAATGCTGAAGGGTTATCGGATGCAGAGCCAGTTATTAAAGAGCAAGAGCGCTTAGAGATATTGGATGAATACCTACAGAAGTCGGATGATTTAAAAGTTCACTTGGATATTTTCCGTAAGAAAACACAGCAATTGTTAGACGATGAAACCTGTGATCCGAGTGATTTTGAGGAGCTCGGAGGCTGGGTTCGTTCTGTGACGTTCAAAAAGCGCAACGTTTACTTCATCTATTGTGGCGGTTTGGAGCAAGAGAACAAGATCTACTTAGATGTTGATAAGGGCGATATTTTTTATCGATAACTCACCACCAATTACACTAGTTCTCTAAAGACGTTTTGATAAATGCAATAACGATGCAAACCTGAAATCAGAGATTTATAACTTTTTAGTTGTTAACCATAATCAATAGGAATACTATCAACGAGTCAAGTGACCTAACTTGGCTCTTTGTGTTTTTAGTGAGTTCCTATGTCTTGGATTTACCTTAGAAAGTTGATTTTGCTGCTATTTGCAATGGTATTGCTACCAGTGCATGTATCTGCTGCGCAAATCGATCACAAGGCTCACGTACCGCACTTTTCTAAGCTACAACCTTTTGTAGCCGTAAGTGTATCGCCAAACTCTTCCGTCGATTTTTCTGAAGTTTCAGAAGAAAGCTCTCAATCTCCAGTATCTGAAGGCCATGCAAGTCTCGATTCCGTTGCTTTGTTTAACTCTCAGCGCTGGACGTCTTACTTACGGGAAGGGCTTGATGACGAGCACGTAGATTTTGTCGGCGATCTCACTACTCCGTTTTACGCTGATGCGGGTTACGCATACAGCTTGATGGACATTAACTGGCGTCACAACCAGTCCACATTTTATCATTTCACAAGCGATCATCGCATTTCTGGTTGGAAAGAGACCAATGCCATGTACGTCGCACTCAATAGTCAGTTTTCTGCCTAAACACCATCTATTTGCACCATTGTGCACTCTTAACACGACGATTGTATTCGACAGGACGTGAGCGTTCTGAGCATTTCATACCCTGAATTTATTCTGGGAGCATCTGTCGTGTGTTAAGCCTTGTTATTAAAAGCTTCACTTCATCGTGAAGGGATGATGTTTACATGAAAAAAACACCAAAGCAGCAAAAGAACAGAAAGCTGATGAATCACTACTCAGCTTGGAAATATGTCGTATTAATTACGACAGTCATTATTTTAACCCTAAGTGCTATACCAACTTGGTTTGGCGAACAGCCTTCTATCCAGTTGACGTTTGCGGATCAAAACAACAGTGAAATGTCGGTTGTTCATCTGAATCAACTGCTAAAAACCAACCATATTTCAGCAGACAAAATCATCGAAAAAGACGGCAAAACAACCATTGTATTCGATGGTGAAGATGCGCAAAGTAAAGCTCGTGCGTTGTTAAACAAAGAGCTAAATAAAGACGACAGCATCACTTTCTCATACGTATCGGTTGCGCCAGAATGGTTGAATGAGATGGGCTTTAGCCCAATTAAGCTCGGTCTTGACCTTCGTGGTGGCGTTCAGTTCTTGTTGAATGTTGATGTGAATAAAGCGTTTGAAGAACAACGTGATGCGTTGATTGATGAAATCAAAGCGAACCTACGTGATCAACGTGTTCGTGGTGTGCAAGTTCGAGCAGAAAGCGGCAACCGAATTACGGTAAACAGTGACAGCGAGCAAGCATTGTCGGAAGTGAACAAGTTTTTGCGTCAAAATTACCCGGGCTGGATTTCAAAAAGTTCATCTCGTGGCTTTGTGCTTGAACCGAGTGAACAAAATATCCAAGAATTTCAATCGTCGACTCTTCAACAAAACCTGAAGATCATGCGTGGTCGTATTGAAGAACTTGGTATCACAGAAGCGCTAGTGCAACGCCAAGGTAAAGAGAGCATTCGAATTGAACTCCCTGGTGTACAAGATCCTGCTCAAGCGAAAAACGTTATTGGTGCAACAGCAAGCTTGGCGTTTTATGAAGTGAAAGATGCGAGCCAAGCACACAGCAGCCAAGATCTTGTTCTTCAAGATAATGATGGTCGTACTGTGATTTTGTCAAAACGACCAGTTCTAACGGGCGAGCACATCGTGAACGCTCGTGCTGGTGTCGACAAAATGGGCATGTCAGAAGTCAATATTTCTCTTGATCACGCTGGTGGTAAGAAAATGAGTGACTTCTCAGCAACTCACATCGGCAAGCCAATGGCGACCGTTTACCGTGAATACAAAACAAACGATCGCGGTGTAACTGAGCGTAGTGAGCGCGTTATCAGCGTCGCGACTATTCAATCTCAGCTTGGTAGCCAGTTCCGTATTACTGGGGCAGGTAGCATGGACGATGCGCAGCAGTTGGCGCTATTGCTTCGCGCGGGGTCACTGACCGCGCCGGTTACTATTGTGGAAGAGCGAACAATCGGTGCTTCTCTGGGGGCAGAAAACATTGAAAACGGTTTTGCAGCACTGGCTTTAGGTATGGGACTAACACTGACCTTTATGGCACTTTGGTACCGCCGCTTAGGTTGGGTAGCAAACGTGGCGCTTTGTGCCAACATGCTTTGTTTGCTTGGCTTAATCGCCTTGTTACCAGGAGCGGTTCTAACGCTTCCGGGTATTGCCGGTTTAGTGTTAACCGTCGGTATGGCAGTAGACACCAACGTTATTATCTTTGAACGTATTAAGGACAAAATGCGTGAAGGCCGCAGCTTCGCTCAAGCGATTGATCTTGGCTTTGACAGCGCATTCTCGACCATCCTTGATGCCAACATTACTACCATGATCACCGCCGTGATTTTGTACGCCATCGGTAATGGCCCAATCCAAGGCTTTGCCTTAACACTCGGATTAGGTTTGTTAACCAGTATGTTTACAGGCGTATTTGCCTCTAGAGCAATGATCAATTTAATTTGGGGCCGCGATGCCCGTCGTGATGTGAGGGTTTAATCATGGTCGAAATGCTAAAACAAAATATTCGTAAAATTCGCTACTTTACTACGCTAGTTTCCATCATTTTAACGGTGATCGCGATCGTCGCTCTAGGCTTTAAAGGGTTGAACCTAGGTTTGGACTTCACTGGCGGTATGGTGACAGAAGTAAAGGTAGATAAGCAGCTAACTAACCATGATCTGCTTGACGTTCTGCAACCAAAGCTTGGTGAATCTGCGTCAGTGACACGCTCTGGTGAAGATGGCCGTTGGGTGATTCGTTACTCTGCGCCGGAAGATGGACAAACGTTGCCAAGTGTAGAAGAGGTGTTGAAGCCAATCTCTCACCAAGTTGATGTTGTCAGCAACAGTATAGTTGGCGCTCAAGTTGGCCAAGACTTGTTTGAACAAGGTGGCTTAGCATTGTTGATTTGTGTGTTGAGTATTCTCGGTTACTTGTGTTTCCGTTTTGAGTGGCGTTTGGCCAGTGGTTCACTGTTTGCTTTGGCCCATGATGTGATCTTAGTGCTTGGTTTTTTTGCAGTTACTCAAATGGAGTTCAACTTAACCGTTTTTGCAGCGGTGTTAGCAATTTTAGGTTACTCATTGAATGACTCTATCATCATTGCAGACCGAATCCGTGAGCTGTTGATTGCGAAACAGAGTTGGAAAACAGAAGACATCAATGATCAAGCTGTTATCGCGACGTTTTCACGCACCATGGTGACATCTGGTACGACATTGATCACTGTTGGTGCATTATGGATTATGGGAGGAGCGCCTTTGGCTGGTTTCTCAACCGCGATGTTTATTGGTGTTCTGTCTGGTACATGGTCATCGATTTCGATTGGTACCGTGCTGCCAGAGTGGTTGAAACTGGAGCCGAAACATTATCTGCCTGTTGAGATCGACGCTGCGCCATAGCATCGTTCTTTTAAGGTAAAAGTGCTTGCGCCACTCATTTTGAGTGGCGCTTTTTTTGTGCTTATTTCACGCGCATCAGACGATGTTTTACTCGTCCCAAATCGAACTCTAAGATCTGTGAGCGCTTCATTGCTTCGACTTTATTCAACATTGGCTCTTGGTAGCCTTTCTTCTTCATCCACTGAAGAGGTACAGAGAAAGTATCTTCATTAACGACATAAGACTCGCCTTTATGCTCACCGCTATAGACGTTCACAACCCAAACTCGGGCTTGAAAGTCCAATACTTCACCCATGACTTTAGCGATTTTATTCAGAATATTTTTCATTGTTTCCAGTTTGCCTTAACTTAGTAGCAACCAGACACCAACTCCCATCATTAAAGTGCCTGCGATACGGTTCATTAGACGTACATTCTTAGACTGACCTAATACGTGTTTCAACCCTTTACCACCAGTAGCGTACAGAGACATGCAAATGAACTCAAACAGTAAAATAATGGAGACAAGTATGATCAGTTGCGGTGCAAGCGCTGCGTTTTGGTCTATAAAAGGCGGTAAAAGAGAAATCATAAATGCCCAGCCTTTTGGGTTTGCGATTGCGGTAACGAAGCCTTGCATGATAAGTGCGATATTGTCACTCTTTGGTGTTTCTAAGTTGTCGACATTAATCGCAAGTTTCCCTCGCGATCGCCACATTTCAACACCAAGATAGAGTAAATAACCGCCACCAATGAACTTTAACGCGATAAACATCCAAGGATAATTGAGCATAATCGCAGCGATACCTAACACCGCAGAGACTGACACCAGCGCAACACCGAGAAGCTCTCCTATCATCATCCATAACGTGCGACGATAACCGATACTCATACCTAACGTTAGGGCGAGAGTCATGCACATACCAGGCGTGATTGAGACAAAAAAGAAAGTAGGGATGAACATACTGAGCAATGCAAGATTCATATCTGTTGATGATTTAGTGATTAAAGAGAAGCCACAAAGATAGTGCAAAGTGGAAAAGGATGCTACTACAAAGCGAACGATTACTTTCACTAGTAGCTAGTTGATGTTCTTCGAATATATAAATTTAAAATGAAATTATATTTTAATCTATGCGTCATAATAGTGCGTATTGCACCAGTATGAGACAAGATCTTATATCATTTTTAGATTAAATATATTTAATTTATTATATTTTATCGGTATTAATCATCACTGTATTAAAATAATCGAATTGATAACTAAATTATCATTAAATGCAGTAATTAAATGATATGTTTGATAATTATTTTTACTGATAATTGAATTATTATTCTAATCTCAAGTTTGTTGTAATCATATAGGCTTAAAATTCAGATCTTAAATCATGACATAATGTAACGTCTACCATTCTGTATGTAACTGCATGATATTTAATAATTATGTTTCTATTTCTGTTGGTGTGGCTTTTGTGGAAGTGTGATTTAAAACAATGACTTATGTAAAATTAACCATTTTATAACATTTCACGGGTAATGAGATCTAAATCAATCTTATGCAATTGGGTGAGTTTTTTATTTGAAATGTAATATTTCTAGGTTAACTTAAAATAAAGGCAGCACGGGATTGGTTGTCAAAAGAATAAATAAACACGTCAGTTGGTGAACTATTTCATCAGTGTATTAAGTTTGCTTTTTAAATGCCGTTAAGAATGGAGTCTTCAATGAAGAAAGTCGCTTTGATCACTGGATCAAAAGGCGGAATTGGTTCTGCTATTTCCTCTCAATTAGTTAATGATGGTTACCGTGTAATTGCTACATATTTCACAGGTAACTACGAATGTGCGCTGGAGTGGTTCAACAGCAAAGGGTTTACCAAAGATCAGGTTCGCCTTTTTGAGTTGGATGTAACAAACACGACAGAGTGTGCAGAGAAATTGGCGCAATTGCTTGGGGAGGAAGGAACCATTGATGTTGTTGTCAACAACGCAGGAATCACACGTGATGGCGTGTTTAAAAAGATGACTGCGCAAGCTTGGAATGATGTCATCAATACCAACCTCAATAGTTTATTCAACGTTACGCAACCCCTCTTTGCTGCAATGTGCGAAAAAGGCGGTGGTCGTGTCATCAATATCTCTTCAGTCAATGGTCTTAAAGGGCAGTTTGGTCAAGCAAACTACTCGGCGGCGAAAGCTGGGGTGATCGGTTTCTCTAAAGCCTTAGCATACGAAGGTGCTCGCTCGGGTGTGACAGTTAATGTTATCGCTCCGGGTTACACGGGTACGCCAATGGTTGAGCAAATGAAGCCAGAAGTGCTGGAATCCATCACGAACCAAATTCCAATGAAACGTCTTGCGACACCAGAAGAAATTGCAGCATCAGTGAGCTTCTTGGTCAGCGATGCAGGCGCCTACATCACCGGAGAGACTTTGTCGGTGAACGGCGGCCTATACATGCACTAAGGAGAGAAGATGATGGAAAAAGTATTTATCGTAGCGGCGAAGCGTACTCCAATTGGTGCTTTTGGTGGCAGCCTGAAAAATACTTCTGCTGGCGATCTGGCAGCAGTAGCGATTAAAGGCGCGTTGGAAGCGGCAAAGTTACCTGGCGACAAGGTTGACGAAGTGATTGTTGGCAACGTTGTTGGTGCAGGTCAAGGAATGGGTGTTGGCCGCCAAGCGGCACTGTTTGCGGGGATTCCTGAATCTGTTCCTGCATATGGCGTAAACATGGTTTGCGGTAGTGGCATGAAAACGGTCATGGATGCCGTGTCCCATATCCGTAGTGGCGATGCTGAGATCGTTGTTGCAGCGGGTGTTGAAGTCATGTCGCAGATTCCGTTTGCTGCACCAAGCAGCATTCGTGATGGCAACAAAATGGGCAATCTGGAGCTAAAAGATCTGCTCGTAGCGGACGGTTTAACCGATGTTTACAACCAATATCACATGGGTGTGACGGCAGAAAACGTAGCAAAACAAATCGGCTTAACTCGCCAGCAGCAAGACGAATACGCGCTGTCTAGCCAACAGAAAGCGGTAGCCGCTATCGAAGCTGGCAAATTTCAAGACGAAATTGTGCCAGTGGAAGTAAAGCAACGCCGTGAAACCGTGATGTTTGATACGGATGAATACCCAAAAGCGAACGCGACAATGGAAGCCTTAAGCAAGCTACGTCCTGCTTTTGACCGCGAAGGCACTGTGACTGCGGGTAATGCATCAGGCATTAACGATGGCGCGAGTGCGATTATCGTGGCGTCTGAAAGCGCAGTTAAAGCGCATGGATTAACGCCGCTTTCTGAGATCGTAAGCTATGCGCAATCGGGTCTTGATCCGAAGATCATGGGCCTAGGTCCTGTTGAGTCCGTCAATAAAGCACTCGCAAAAGCGGAACTCAGTGTACACGACATCGACGTTTACGAGTTAAACGAAGCATTTGCAGCGCAAGCACTTGGCGTGATTCATCAGTTGGCGGAAACAAACCAAGTTCCAGTTAACGCGATTCAAGATAAAGCGAACTTTAACGGTGGTGCTATCGCGCTAGGACACCCGCTTGGTGCTTCTGGCAACCGAATCTTAGTCACGCTGGTTCACGAGCTTCATAAGCAAAATGGTCAATATGGCGTTGCTTCACTTTGTGTGGGCGGCGGCATGGGCACGGCTGTGGTTGTAAAGACAGTTAAGTAATTATTTAAACGGACATTTTTAATTCTTTCTCTAGGAGACAAACCATGTACACAGATTTCTTCAAAACATTTAGCGATCAAACTGAAAAAAATCTAGAACCTTACTTGAAGTTCAACAAGCTAGTGACAAAAAACGTAGAAGTGTTGACCGAGCTTCAATTGAACGCCATTCGCACATACAGTGAAGTGGGTCTAAACCAGATGAAAGCAGCGACAGAAATCAAAGACGTAACGTCATTGACTGCTTTCAACAGTCAGCAACTAAGCGTACTTACTAAACTTTCTCAACAAATGATGGATGACAGCAACAAGCTTCAAGCGATTGCAAAAGAGTTCAAAGAAGACGTTGAGAAAATGACTTCGGAAAATCTAAAGACTGTTACTCCAGCGTAATTTGTCCGATTCTCGCCGCCCCTAGATTTGGGCGGCGTTGTTTTTTCCGAATATAGGAGTAAGACTATGTTTCAACACTTCTTTTCGGACTATCTTGTGAAGCTTCAGGAAACCAATCATCAGTGGTGGCATGATTTCGAAGTGAACAAGGCAGTCGTGAACTCTCCTTTAAACAAGGCCATGCAAGAAGTGAACTTTGAGGATACTGCCAAACTGTTCGAACAAGCTGCGAATCAGCCTGCTGCGATTTTAAAGCTGCAAGCACAGTGGTGGGAACAGCAGCTGCAAATTTGGCAGAATGTTGCATTGGCAGGGAACCAAGCACAAATCGTCGAAGCTGAAAAAGGGGATAAGCGTTTCTCAAACGAAGCGTGGCAAAATGAAGCCATGTATAGCTTCATCAAACAATCCTACCTTTTATTTAGTAAGACCTATCTGGACACCATCGAGTCCTTGGAAGGCTTAGATGAAAAGACGAAAGAACGTATTATTTTTTTCTCTCGCCAAGCCATTAACGCCCTTTCTCCTTCCAACTTCATCGCCACTAACCCAGAGCTTTTGAAGCTGACACTTGAGCAAAACGGTCAAAACTTACTGGCAGGCTTAGAGCAGTTGAAAGAAGACGTTGAGTCGAGCGCAGACATTTTAAAAATTCGTATGACGAATAACAATGCATTCCGCGTGGGCGATGACGTTGCGACGACACAGGGTAATGTGGTTTTTCAAAACGAATTGTTTGAGTTGATTCAATATCGACCTCTAACAGAGAAAGTGAATGCGACGCCGCTGCTCATCGTCCCACCTTTCATCAACAAATACTACATCCTTGATTTAACGGCAAAGAACTCAATGGTTCGATGGTTGTTAGAGCAGGGGCACAGTGTATTTATGATGTCTTGGCGCAATCCAGGCAAGGCACAAGCGCACATAGAGTTTGGTGACTACGTGACAGAAGGCGCAGTGAAAGCCGTCGCTGCAATTGAAGACATAACAGGACAAGAGCAAATCAATGCTGCTGGTTATTGTATTGGTGGTACTGTTTTAGCAAGCACGGTTGCGTACTACGCTGCAAAACGTATGAAGAAGCGCATTAAGTCTGCTACTTTCTTCACCACGTTGCTCGACTTCTCTCAACCAGGTGAAGTCGGCGCGTATATCAATGACACCATTGTTAGTGCAATTGAAGCGCAAAATAACGCAAAAGGGTATATGGACGGCCGTTCCTTAAGCGTGACGTTTAGTTTACTGCGTGAAAACAGCTTGTACTGGAACTACTACGTCGACAATTACTTGAAGGGTAACAGTCCGGTTGATTTCGACTTGTTGTACTGGAATAGCGATAGCACCAACGTCAGCGCTGCATCTCACAATTTCTTGCTTCGCGAGCTCTATTTAGAGAACAAGCTGGTGCAAGATAAAGGCGTCAAAATTGGTGGAGTATGGATTGATCTAAATAAGATCAAAATTCCTAGCTATTTTGTGTCAACGAAAGAAGACCACATTGCGTTATGGCAGGGAACTTACCGTGGTGCGCTGAACACGGGTGGTAACAAAACGTTTGTCCTCGGTGAGTCTGGTCATATTGCGGGCATCGTGAACCCTCCAGCTAAAAATAAGTATGGTTATTGGTTGAACGATAATTTGGATGACTCTGCTGATGAGTGGTTGAATAACGCGGAACACAAAGAGGGATCGTGGTGGACACACTGGAACGAGTGGTTACTCCAATTCAACCCTAAAGAGCAAGTTGAGCCTTTCCCTATTGGCTCAGAAAACCATCCGGTTATTGATGAAGCGCCAGGACAATACGTCAAACAGGTTCTGCCAGTAAAAGAATCTTAAACAACTCCCTATAGCAGTAAATCTTAGCGGCCTTTATGGTCGCTTTTTTTATGTATGATTGCTTGTTTATTTATTGTTGGCAGTACCATTGAGCAATAAATAAAAAGCGCCGAGCATTTGCTCGGCGCTCAGTGTCAACAAATAGGCTAGTTGACGAGTAGAGATGCGTTACGTTACACCTCTTTATCCTTACCAAATGACAGCAGCCAGAGAGAGATTGCTGCTACCGCCACAAAGCCGGAAAGAATAATCACTGGCATAGCACTGTAGCCAAGGATATGCCAAATTACAGATTCTAATGTACTCATGGTAAGTCTCCTTAGTGCCAGCCTTCAACGCCGCTCATGTCTGGTAGTTTGTGCGCAATACCTTTGTGACAGTCTACACATGTTTTCTCGCCTGAAGCTAGAGCGGTGGAGTGTTGTTCTGCCGCACGTGATCCTTGCTGAGAGTAATCCATGAAATCAAACTCATGACAGTTACGACATTCAAGAGAGTCATTCTTCTTCATACGTGCCCACTCTCGCTCTGCGAGGTGTCCACGACGCTCTTGGAACTTCTCTGGCGTATCGATCGTCTTCGTTACGAAGTGTGCAAATAGCTCTTTAGATGCCTGTACTTTACGAACGATCTTATCCGTCCATTCATGAGGAACGTGACAGTCTGAACAAATCGCACGAACACCAGAGCGGTTGGAGTAGTGAATTGTTTCTTGAATTTCAGCAACGATCGGCGCGTGACAGCCAGAACAGAATTCTTCTGTGTTGGTTGCTTCCATACCTGTGTTGAATGCGCCCCAAAATAGAAGGCCACCAGCGAAGCCTAGAAATAAAACCACACCAGCGGCAGCTTTACTCGGGCTCGACAGTCTCTTCCAAAACGCTTTAAGTATTTTCATAAGTAACCTCTTAGTACTCGCGTTTCAATTACTGAAGCGAATCGACTGCCTTAAACTCGTTTTCCACTAGTGGTTTTGCATCCGTTTGTGGAACGTGACATTGCAAACAGAAGTAACGACGAGGAGACATATCTGCCAGTACCGCATCTTCTCTGTTTACATAGTGCGTTACGCTAATTTTAGTCGCACCTGACTCTTTTGCATTTTTCCAACTATGGCATGCAAGACACTTGTTAGCATTTAACGAAATTTCGTAGTGACGAATGCTGTGTGGGATCAACGGTGGTTGATAAACATAGCTGTCTTCAACAATTTGATCTTTAGGGAAGTCTTTGAACTCGTCTGCTGGACGCGTATCTTCCAATTGAGACATTCCACGTAAAGATTCTAGACCACCAATACCACCTGGATTATCCAACTCAGCTTGCGCAATGCCTGTCACTAACGCACCTACAGATAAAACTGCGACAAGTAATTTTTTCATCATTTCATCTCCGCCTTTATGGCTTAAATTCTTTATTAGGCCGCCATAATGACGGCCGTAGCATTCAGTATCTGAAGGTTAAGCAATCTTAGTGATTTTGACTGGGCACTTCTTAAAGTCTGTCTGTTTAGACAGTGGATCAGTCGCATCTAGGATAAGCTTGTTAATCAAAATACGTGCATCAAAGAACGGTACGAATACCAAGCCTTTTGGCGGACGGTTACGACCGCGAGTTTCAACACGAACGCGTACTTCACCGCGTTTGTTTGCCATGAGTACTTCTTCACCACGACGAACATTGCGTGCTTTTGCGTCTTCTGGGTGCATGTAACACACTGCGTCTGGTACTGCTTTGTATAATTCAGGTACACGACGAGTCATGGTGCCTGTGTGCCAATGTTCAAGAACACGACCAGTACATAACCACATATCAAATTCATCGTTCGGTACTTCTGGTGGCGCTTCGTATGGCGCGGAAATGATCTTCGCTTTGCCGTCAGCATTGCCGTAGAAGTCCCAACCAGAACCTTCTTTCGCGTATGGGTCTGAACCTTCTTTAAAGCGCCACTGTGTTTCCTTACCATCAACAACAGGCCAACGTAGACCACGTACTTGGTGGTAGCGGTCGTATGGAGCCAAATCATGCCCGTGACCACGGCCAAATGTTGCGTATTCCTCAAACAGACCTTTTTGAACATAGAAACCGAAGTGGTGAGCATCGTCATTCAGTTCACGAGCTTCTTCGATAGGGAATTTGTCGACGTTACCATTGCGGTAAAGTACGTCGTACATTGTTTTACCACGGTATTGAGGCGCTTTCGCTAGAAGCTCTTCAGGCCACACTTCTTCCATTTTGAAGCGTTTCGAGAACTCCATTAGTTGCCAAAGGTCCGATTTTGCTTGACCGACTGTGCCCACTTGTTGGTACCAAGCTTGGGTACGACGCTCTGCGTTACCGTAAGCACCTTCTTTTTCAATCCACATTGCGGTAGGAAGAATAAGGTCTGCTGCTTGTGCTGTTGCTGTCGGGTATGGGTCAGACACAACGATGAAGTTTTCTGGGTTGCGGTAACCTGGAAGACGTTCTGTGTTGATGTTTGGACCGGCTTGCATGTTGTTGTTACATTGAACCCAGTAACAGTTCAGAACGCCGTCATTCAGCATACGGTCTTGCAATACGGCGTGGAAGCCAGGTTTTGGTGGAATCGTACCTTCTGGCAGTTTCCAGATGTCTTCTGCAATCTTACGGTGTTTAGGGTTAGCAACCACCATATCCGCTGGTAGGCGGTGAGCAAACGTACCAACCTCACGAGCGGTACCACATGCTGATGGTTGGCCCGTTAGTGAGAATGGGCTGTTCCCCGGAGTCGAGATCTTACCGGTTAGTAGGTGGATGTTGTAAACCAAGTTATTCATCCATACACCACGAGTATGCTGGTTCATACCCATCGTCCATAGAGACATCACTTTCGTGTTTGGATCCGCGTATTGCTTCGCAAGCTCGATAAGCTTCTCTTTCTCAACACCAGAGATTTCAGATGCTTTCTCTACTGTGTATGGCGCTACTGATTTCTTGTACTCTTCGAATGAGATAGAAGTGAGTTTGCCAGAGTTCGGGTTCTTCGCTGCTTTTTGTAGCGGATCGTCGTCACGTAGACCGTAGCCGATGTCAGTGTCTGCTTGAGTGAAGTTCGTGTGTTTGTTCACGAAGTCCCAGTTTACTGCATCGTTTTCGATGATGTAGTTTGCGATGAAGTTAGCAATTGCAAGGTCAGACTGAGGATTGAAAATGTAGCCGTGGTCAGCCAACTCAAATGAACGATGGTAGTAAGTAGAAAGCACGTTCACTTTAACGTGAGGGTGGCTTAGGCGGCGGTCAGTAATGCGAGTCCATAGAACCGGGTGCATCTCTGCCATGTTTGAGCCCCAAAGAACGAAAGCGTCTGCGTTCTCGAAGTCATCGTAACAACCCATTGGCTCATCGATACCGAATGCGCGCATGAAACCTACAACGGCAGAAGCCATACAGTGACGAGCGTTTGGATCAATGTTGTTTGATCGGAAGCCTGCTTTCATTAACTTTGACGCAGCGTAGCCTTCCATTACTGTCCATTGGCCTGAGCCAAACATACCTACGCTTGTTGGGCCTTTTTTCTCGAGGGAAGCTTTCCATTTCTCAGCCATGATGTCGAAAGCGTCATCCCAAGAGATAGGTGTAAATTCACCATCTTTGTGGAATTTGCCATCTTTCATTCGTAGCATCGGTTGAGTTAGACGGTCTTGACCGTACATGATCTTAGAAAGGAAGTAACCTTTGATGCAGTTCAGACCTTTGTTTACTGGTGCTTCTGGGTCACCCTGTGTTGCTACCACTTTGCCGTTTTGAGTGCCAACAAGAACAGAACAGCCTGTACCACAGAAACGACAAGGTGCTTTGTCCCATGTGATTTTGGTTTGATCAGAGCTTGCAATCAGGTTGGCTGCAGATGCTGGTAGTGTCACACCTGCGACAGCAGCAGCTGATGCAGCCGCGTTTGCTTTCACAAACGCACGTCTTGTCATTTTCATACTTCACCCTCGATTTGGGAATGTTGTGTTCCAGTGTCTTCTTCATCCGTTTCTTCAAGCCCAGTTTCGATTTGGTGATAAACCAATACCGTGCTTAAGACGTTCGGTAAATTGTTAATGGCATCGATAGTGTCTGTGATGAAACCTTGGTTCTCAGTTTCAAGTACGACGATAATCTTGCCTTCAGGACTGTCACCATAGATTTCCGCATTTTCGTGTGCTTCTATCTTTTGTTTGATTTCGTCCAAATGTTCCGGCAGCACATGTACTACCAAACTTGAAATATGCACTTCATTTAGTGACATATAGCTCTCTCATTTATTTTTATTGCCTTTGGCCGACGACATTCGGCTTAGGCAGTTATATTGCTCACATTGATGGATGAAGTCGGGCACACTGAAACACAGGCGCCGCAGCCGTTACACTCATCAAGGTCTAAATTGGGTTGTGCTACTTTCCCCAGTTCTAATTTGAACTGAATTGCCATCGGGTCGCACATATCCCCACAGCTTCGGCATTCGACATTTTGTTTTGCTAAGCAGTTATCGTTGATACTTGCTTTTGCTTGCCAAGGTTGTTCTGTTTCTGGCAAGAAAAGGGGCTCAGGACAGGCGTTTGCACATTGATAGCAAAATGTGCATTCATCGATGGAAAAGTCGACCGAGGGGAATCCGCCATCACTTTTGGTTATAATCTTTGTTTCACAGGCCTCAATGCATTTACCGCAGCGAGTGCAATCGTCCGTAAACTGTTGCGGTTTAGTTAACCAAGGCAAACGTACGGCGTTGTCGGGGTGCGCTTTTCTTGCAAAGAGTCTTCTTCTGGAAAGGTCTACCACTTAGTCACCTCGAAACTTGGAACCCAAACTAAGCATAGTCCACAATTTTCATTAATAAACTGTCATTTAAACTAACGAAATTGTAGTTTTTGACATATTTGTATAAATACCTCTTAGGGGGTAAATGGTATGCAATATTGTTTTGGATCAATAAATTCCGTCGCAGGTGATCACATATTGATAAAGTTGAAAGGTAATGGGTTCATTGCACGTACAAATAGGATTGTTAATGGGCGAGGAACTCAGATTGTTTAAAAATGTGAAAAAGTCAGTGACGCGCACGATTGCGTCCGCGATGCTTCTTATTTTGCTGCTCTCAGTCGCTACGACTGGTTTTGCGATTTTTACGTTAGCGTCCAGTTTGAACGATGCTGAAGCCGTCAATGTTGCTGGCTCGATGCGAATGCAAAGCTACCGTCTGGCGAATGATATTCAGGTTAAATCTGTTGACTATTCTTCACATATTGACGCATTTGAACATTCGATATATTCACCTTCAATGAAAGCGCTTCAGCATTGGTCTGTGCCTGAAGACATCACTCACGATTACTACCGTCTTATTATCAGATGGCATGAACTCAAGGCGGTGCTTAGAGGAGACAACCCGGCAGAATATCAACTCCTAGTGGCCGGTTTTGTTGAACAAATCGATGAGTTTGTATTTAAGCTGCAAAGCTTTTCGGAGCAAAAACTGATTAACTTAGCCTGGATCGGCGGGTTAGGGTTGGGTGGCATCCTTTGTGTCAGTATGTTTGTCGTTCATTTTGTGCGCCTCGAAGTTGTTCGGCCTCTGCGTGCCTTAGTTTTTGCTAGCGAGCAAATTAAAAATCGCTCATTCAATATATCGCTCAATGTATCTAGCGATAATGAAATGGGAATACTGACTCGAACCTTTAACCGGATGGCGACAGACCTTGGTAAGTTGTACCGAGGATTAGAGCAAGCGGTTGATGAGAAAACACGTAAATTGCAGCATGCCAACCAGTCTTTAGAAGTGCTGTATGACTCGTCAAAAGAACTCACGGCGTCGCGTATTAATCAAGACAATTTCCAGGCGATTTTGCAGCATATTGTCAGTCTTGAGGGCATTAAAGCGGTCAAACTTGAAATCGAGCAGCTGGGAGAACCGAGCTGGATATTGATGGAAGGAGAAGAATGCTGCCAAGATTGTGATGAAGATTGCCACGGTAAAGCCCTGATGCTAGATGGCGAGCACTTGGGCTATTTATATTGGAAAGCAGGGTTACCTTGTCCGAACGAGGCTCTTATTGACAACTTCGTGCAGATTTTATCACGCGCCGTGTATTACAATCGGGCGCAGCGCCAAGCAGAACAAATTCTGCTGATGGAAGAGCGAGCCACTATTGCTCGGGAGTTGCATGATTCATTGGCTCAAGCACTCTCTTACTTAAAAATTCAGGTCGCTTTGTTAAAGAGAAGCGTAAAGAACTTACCTGACGAAAAGGCGATCGCGCAGGCTAATCAAGTTATTGCTGAGCTAGATACGGGCTTATCTGCGGCTTATACGCAGTTACGCGAGTTGCTGACGACGTTTCGTCTTACGATTAAAGAGGGCAGTTTTGGCCAAGCATTGCAAGACATGGTTGAAACGCTCAGTGAACAAACTGCTGCGGACATTACGCTAAAAAATAGACTTTCATCAACTGAACTGGATGCACATCAGCAGGTTCATTTACTACAGTTGATAAGAGAAGCGGCAATTAATGCTATCAAACATGCGCAAGCAGATAATATTCACATTCAATGTCTCGATAATGATGGAAAAGTCACAGTAACCGTTAGCGACGATGGAATAGGCTTTGAACATCAAGACGAAAAATTAAATCATTACGGTATGAGTATCATGCAAGAGCGGGCCGCTAGACTGCATGCCGATCTTCACATCGAAGCATCGATAAACAAAGGTTGTACCGTAAAATTAGAATTCCAACATAGTAAGGAAGTAAACAGTGACAGTGTGTAAAGTAATGCTGGTGGATGATCATCCACTCATGCGAAGAGGTATCCACCAGCTTTTAAGCTTTGAGCCTGAGTTTGAGGTTATTGCAGAAGCAAGTAATGGCGCGGATGCAGTAGCGAAAGCGCATGAGCTGGAACTGGATCTTGTACTTCTTGATCTTAATATGAAAGGCATGTCTGGCCTTGATACTTTGCAAGCACTGCGTGCAGATGGCTGTGAAGCCAGAATTGTCATTCTAACCGTTTCAGATAGCCCAGCAGATATCGAAGCAATAGTTCGAAGTGGTGCCGATGGCTATTTATTGAAAGACACTGAGCCCGATGAGTTGGTTGAGTTGCTAAAACAAGCGCACCAAGGGGACAAGGCATACAGCCAAGAAGTTTCTAAGTATTTGAGTGAACGTTCAGAGCAAGAGGACGTGTTTGATACACTGACCGATCGTGAATCGCAGATCTTAAGAGAGGTGGCAAGAGGTTTCCGCAACAAGCAAATTGCCGATCGTCTTTTTATCTCTGAGTCTACGGTTAAAGTACATATGAAGAGTTTACTTAAAAAGCTTCAAGTTCCTTCTCGTACTGCAGCAACCGTCCTTTATCTTGAGCGCTTTGGCGACATCAAATAACATTGTTGGATTTGAATCTGTAATAATAAATAAAATCAAACAGTTATATTGATTCTGACGAATAAAAAAACCGCCTGTTAGGCGGTTTTTTTACTTGTCTGGGCGAATAGAGTACAAGTCACTGTTGTGCTTACCACACTCCAAATAGTACTGATAAGCCACTTTTTTGCTTTCAGCAATGACTCTCATGCAGTGCATTTTCCCCTGTTCAAAATATCGAATCTCATATTCTACACTGGTATCAAGTTGCTCAGCGGCTGCCATACTTCGCCTCCATAAACCATCCAAAAAACATCCATGCAAATTATATGCCGTTATAGGGAGCGTCGTTCGGTACGTTTTTTAGCCGATAATTGCGCTCTAACTCACTTTTTTGCGGATAGCTGTGATCAAAAAGTTAATTTCAAACTCTATATATTATTAAGGTGGCAATCAATATTTGTCACACTGGTGTAAGTTTGCCGCAACACTAAGTGATACAGGTTGAGTATAGAACTTAATCAACAGAAAAGGGAATACGAATAAGTGACTAAATTAAAGGATGTATCTAATAAGGCGCTTCGTTATGGCCTTCTATTTTGTTTCGTATTTCTGCTTGCCGGTTGTGCGAAAAAGTTTTTATACAGCAATATCGATTGGTTCGTGCTCGATTACTTAGAGGACTATGTCTCGTTGCAAGGGGAACAAGAAGTCCTAGTGGAAGAGCGCTTATTATTGTTGGCAGACTGGCACAAGAAAGAGGAGTTACCATTATATATCGAACATTTAAAAGACCTTGAGAGATTAAAAGCGAGCGATATCACCTTAAATTACTTACAACAAAATCGAGATAGAACGCGAGCGCATTACGATAGAGTGGTAAGCAAAGCAGCACCAGATCTTTTTGCGTTAAGTTTGCAATTAACGAAAGAGCAAGAACGCGAGTTTTTGAGTAATGTACAAGAACATTATCAAGAGCGAAACGCAAAATATGCCGATAAGACAGAAGACGAAGTGCGTGAAATTATTCTGGATAACACTGAAGAGTGGATGGAAGAATGGCTGGGGAATCTATCAGGAAATCAGCGTCAATTAGCTCAAACATTTTCTCAGCAAGTTATTTTAAACAGCCCTTTATGGAGAGATTATCGAGCCACGGTATATCAAGAGCTCGAATACTTGTTCGACAACAAATCTAATGTTGTGACTTATCAAGATATATTTATGCGACTCTTGTTCGAGCCAGAGAGTTATTATAGTGAGCAGCTTTCTCTGAATATTGACTCTAACTTTGCATTGGTTGATCAACTGACATTAGATGTTTCTCGTTCGATGACCGATAAGCAATGGCGTCATTTTCGTGAAAAGGTTAAAGAGTGGCGAGTACTGGCAGAGGAACTTTTAGATTAAATTCGTGCTTCAATTAGCGAGGGCAAAGTGCAGAAGCCTTTCTTATCAAAAAATGATTCAAAGCAAATTCTTATTGAACTAAGAGCGTAACATAGCGTGAGGTTTGATGAGGCAACGTCAGCTTATCAATGCGTGATAAGGCCTCATCGTACAAAACAATGAGAATAAATATGAAACATTTAGTTGAAAGATTTCTTCGATACGTCACGTTTGATACCCAATCCAATCCACATGTGACGCTTTGCCCAAGTTCACCTGGTCAGCTTGTGTTTGCTGAGTTACTTAAAAAAGAGATGATCGAGCTTGGTTTAAGTGACGTGATTTTGGATAAAAATGGCTACTTGATGGCTAAACTGCCAGCCAATGTTGATTATGAGGTTCCTCCTATCGGCTTCATTGCCCATATGGATACCGCGCCGGATGCATCTGGCAAAAACGTAAAGCCGCAATTCATCGAAGATTACCAAGGTGGCGATATTGCATTAGGGTTGGGGGATGAAGTGCTATCTCCCGTGCAATACCCCGATTTACATCACCTACATGGCCACAATCTTATTACTACCGATGGCACTACATTACTTGGCGCGGATAACAAAGCCGGTATCGCAGAGATTCTTTCCGCGGTAGCTCTGCTACTGGAAAACCCAGACATTCCACACGGCGACATTTGTATCGGCTTTACTCCGGATGAAGAAATCGGTCGTGGTGCAGATTTGTTTGACGTTAAAAAGTTTGGCGCGAAATGGGCATACACTATAGATGGTGGCCCGCAAGGTGAATTGGAATACGAAAACTTTAATGCAGCAAACGCTGATGTAATTTTTCATGGAGTTAGCGTTCATCCAGGTACCGCAAAAGGCAAAATGGTCAATGCGATGAACTTGGCTGCGAAATTTCAAGTTCAAATGCCCCAAGATCAAACTCCGGAAACAACCGAAGGTTACGAAGGGTTCTTCCATTTAAAATCGGCAGAAATGGGCGTTGCACGAAGCGAGCTAGGTTACATTATTAGAGACTTTGACCGTCAAAGACTTGAGGATCGAAAAGCCTTTATGCAGAAACTCGTCGATGAAATGAACACGGGTTTACGCCATGGTTCTGTAGAGCTAAAGATAAAAGACAGCTATTACAATATGAGAGAAATGGTTGAGCCTTACCCTCATATCATTGAGCTGGCAAAGCAAGCGATGGAAGCGTGTGATGTGGAACCGATTATAAAACCTATTCGTGGTGGTACAGATGGTGCTCGTTTATCTTTTATGGGTTTGCCGTGCCCGAATATCTTCACCGGTGGTTTTAACTTCCACGGAATTCATGAGTTTATTTCTGTTGAAATGATGGAAAAATCAGTACTCGTTATTGTCAAAATTGCTGAGCTCACAGCGAAAAAACACAGTTAAAAGACTACGTCGAGACCTCTTGCAGATTTAATAACAAAATAGCCCAGATCTCTCTGGGCTATTTAAATATTAAGATGGAATACTAGCGCACGTCTTTGTCTTCAATTTCAATGTCTTCTAGTGGTAACCAGTCGACTTTCACACCCGCTTGATCGAACATATCTTGACTGACTTGGATTTTATCTCCCCAGCGAGATAAAAAGTCTTCAGACTGCTCAGGGCAGTGTACGTGTGAGATCCCTGTTTGAATGATCTTTGCCGCGCAGTTAGGGCAAGGAAAATGCGTTACCCAAATATCACATCCGTCTAAGTCACGTTTTGAGAACAAAATTGCGTTCTCTTCCGCGTGCAGTGTTTTAAGGTATTTCAACTCGCGCTCATCGGTGTCGACACTGTCAGAAACACCATGCGGATAGCCATTAAATCCAACAGATACAATGCGATTCTGTTTAGTAATAACGGCACCGACTTGTGTTGATGGGTCCTTACTCCAAGACGCCACTAGTTCTGCCATCTGGTAAAAGCGTTTCGCCCATTTAGAAATCATAGTCATCCTCTCTGTCGAAGGCGTTGAATTAATTGAATGATAACCCATTTATATTAAAAAAATAGTCAAAATCGGGGTCTTGAGTATGAAGGCGTCACTTTTCACCTTTTTAGCCACAAAACGTTCTTATCTTGAGCACTGAATCTCACTTTACGTCCGAATACAATACTCCCGTTAGTGTTTCCAAGCACACGCTAAAATTCGCGATCTCCTAAGGCGTATATTAAATAGTTATGATTGAGTTGTATGTATATTGCTCATTGAATACCACTGTTAACTAAATTACTTTATTTTCCTTTTGTTTCTCATGTTTACATTTAGAAACACCTTGGGCGCTTTTCAGTGAAGTTTTCAGTGGCAGCAAGGAGTAAGGTTGATAGGAATTCAACAATATCCTGTTCTATAAAGACGGTAAATACATGCAAAAGAAACCACTTGTCGCACTAATGGCGGCTACAGCAATCCTCGCTGGATGCGGGGAAGCTAATAATGCCCAAACGAAAGGTCAAGCGCCTCTCGTAGTGACTCAGGATGTCACGGTTATCGACTACCAACCGAGCAAGTCTTATATCGGTCGCATTGAAGCAGTAGAAGATACCAATATTACCGCGCAGATTTCTGGCTACTTAAAAGCTCGTCACTTTGAAGAGGGGCAAATGGTAGAAAAAGGGCAGCTCCTTTACTCTATCGAGCCATCTTCTTTTGAAGCCCAAGTCGCGAGTGCTAAAGCCGCACTTGCACAAGCTAAAGCGGCGCTAAAAAAAGCCGAATTAGATCATACTCGAGGTAAAAACTTGTTGCCTCGCGGTAGTATCTCTCAATCTGAGTTTGATGCTTTAACTGCGGCACTTCTTGGTGCGAGAGCAGAGCTAGAAGCGGCAAATGCTCAACTTAAACTTGCTGAAGTTAACCTTTCCTATACTCAAATCCGAGCACCTTTTAGCGGACGTATTAGTGATACCAAAGTGAGTACGGGTGATCTGGTTTCTCCATCATCTGGCGTGCTGACGACATTGGTGAGCTTAGACCCAGTGCATACTTCATTTAGTGTGAGTGAGCGCGAGCGTTTAGCTATGGGTATGGATCAAGTAAAAGGTGATGGCTCGGCTGAATCAAACCGCGTTGAAGTTCAGCTTGAACTGGAAAATGGACAGTTTTTTGAGCATCTCGGTAAGCTTGATTTCTTAGGTAATCGTATTGACACCAAAACGGGTACGATTGCTATGCGCGCGCTAGTGCCAAACCCAGAGCAGAAGTTACTTCCGGGTCAACACATCAAAGTGAACTTGAGAGATAAGAACACGAAAGACGTTATTGTTATCCCACGACGTGCCGTACAGACTGACTTAGAAGGTGACTTTGTGATGGTGATGGCTGAGGGAAGTGTGGCAGAGCGTCGTAACGTCGAGCTTGGCCCTCAGGTTGAACAAGGCATTATCATTCGAGAAGGGCTCGATCAGGAAGATACGGTTATTACACAAGGCCTACAACGTGTGCGTAATGGTGTAGAAGTGCGCCTTCAAGCACCTGCTGAAGATAAGCAGTAGGGGGCACTATGTTAAGTCGTTTCTTTATTCAGAGACCTAAATTCGCGCTGGTTATTTCGATCATATTAACGCTAGCCGGCGCGATCTCACTGGCGATTTTGCCAGTGGCTGAGTACCCACAGATAAGCCCGCCATCAGTAAGCGTTTCGGCTTACTACACTGGCGCGAGTGCGGAAGTTGTCGAGCAGGCCATTGCGGACCCCATAGAGACCTCAGTCAACGGCGTTGAGGATATGATATACATGTCTTCAAAGAGCGCGAACGATGGCTCTTACAGCCTAAACGTCACGTTCGATGTTGGCACCGATCCAGATATGGCGCAAGTTAACGTGCAAAACCGCGTGTCACAGATTGAGTCAAAACTGCCTCAAGAAGTTCGCATGGTTGGTGTGACGGTGAAAAAGCGTTCACCTGACTTGCTGATGGTACTTAACTTCTATTCACCTGATGGCAAATACGATGATCAGTTCTTGATTAACTACATTAACTTGAATGTAAAAGATCAGTTGGCTCGTGCGAAAGGTATCAGTGAAGTTAACGTGATTGGTGGTGGCGAATACGCAATGCGTGTTTGGTTAGATCCTGAAAAAATGGCCAACCTTAAGCTAACCACGTCAGACGTATACGCCGCTTTGGCTGAACAGAACGTTCAAGTTGCGGCAGGGCGTGTAGGTGCAGCACCATACAACAATCCGCAAGAAGTTCAGTTTAACCTTGTGACCAAAGGTCGCTTGGAAAGCGTGAGTGAGTTTGAGAACGTAGTCCTTCGAGCTAATCCCAATGGCTCTACGGTTTATCTGAAAGATGTTGCTCGCGTTGAACTAGGCAAAAAGTTCTACGATGGTAACGGTAAGTTCCGTGGCCAGGACGCGTCAATCGTTGCGTTGTCTCTTCAATCGGATGCGAATGCGTTAGAAAGTGGTCAGGCCGTCATGGAGCTCCTTGAGGGCTTGAGCAAAAACTTCCCAGAGGGAATGGAATACGAGACCAGCTACGATACAACCGTGTTCGTATCTGAATCGATCAAAGGGGTAGTAAAAACACTGATTGAAGCGATTCTATTGGTGATCGCTGTAACTTACTTGTTCTTGGGTAGTGCGCGTGCAACGTTGATTCCTGTTGTCGCGATCCCCGTTTCTCTGATTGGTACGTTTGCCATCATGCAGGCAACGGGCTTCACCATTAATACGGTTACTTTGTTTGGCCTGATCCTTGCGATTGGTATCGTGGTGGACGATGCGATTCTGGTTATCGAAAACGTCGATACTACCATGGCGAAAGACCCAACCATTTCACCGCGTAAAGCGACGTTGCTAGCGATGAAAGAAGTAACGGGACCAATCATCACGTCGACCTTGGTTCTACTTGCGGTATTCATACCCGTCGCCATGCTGCCAGGTATCACCGGTATCATGTATCGCCAGTTCGCTTTGACCATCTGTATTTCGGTTGTGATTTCATCCATCAATGCATTGACGCTGTCTCCAGCACTTTGTTCTCTGGTATTGAAGCAGGGTGGGGGCAATACCGCTAACTGGTTCCAGGCTTTCAACCGAGGCTTAGAGCGCATCACTACGCGTTATGGCCAGATCGCTGGTTTCTTGGTGAAGAAGTCTTTACTGCTCGTGACGTTCTTTATAGTTGCTATCGCAGCGGTCACTTTCTTTGCGAAAACCACCTCTACAGCGTTTGTTCCTCAAGAAGATAAAGGCATTTTGCTGGTTAACGTACAGCTACCAGATTCAGCCTCTTTATCACGCACTGAAGAAGTCACCAATGATTTAATGAAAATGATCGGTGAAGAACCTGGTGTGGATGGTGTGACGGTTGCGAACGGTTACTCGTTTATGACAGGCGCAGCAGCATCAAACGGTGCTTCTGTATTTATCAAATTGCATGATTGGGATACTCGTAACTCGCTGCAAGGAGAGCACTCTGCTAATGCTATCGCGGCACGTATTAACGGGCGAGCGGCGACAGAGTTACCTCAAGCGGTTGTTTTTGCGATGGGACCACCGGCGGTTCCAGGTATGGGCGCTGCGTCTGGTTTTGAGTTTGTGCTTGAAGACACGCTAGGGCGAAGTCGTACCGACTTGTCGATGGTCATGGGAGAAATGATCCAAGCGGCTAACCAAGCGCCTGAAATTGCCTACACGTTTAGCACGTTCCGCGCGAATGTTCCGCACTACTACGTTGATATCGATCGTGAGAAAGCGCAGCAATTAGGTATTTCGCTGTCGTCTATTTTCCAAACCTTGCAAGGCAACTTAGGTTCGCTTTATGTGAATGACTTCACCATGTTTGGTAAGAACTTCCGCGTAACCATGCAAGCTGATAGCCAGCACCGTAGCAGCATGGAAGATCTAGAGCGTTTCCATGTTCGTTCTTCGAACGGTGATATGGTCCCGTTAAGTACGCTAGTGAGCTACGAGCAAGTGTTTGAGCCTGATGTGGCGTGGCGTTACAACATGTACCGCAGTGCTATCATTCAAGGCCAACCAGCACCGGGTTACTCTAGTGGTGATGCGATTGCCGCAATGGAACGCGTTGCTGCTGAAGTTCTTCCACAAGGGTACACGTATGAATGGACAGGTATGGCTTATCAGGAAGTGCTCGCGGGTAACCAAGCCATTTATGCGTTTGCGCTGGCTTTGATCTTCATTTACTTGTTTATGGTGGCTCAGTATGAGAGTTGGAGTATTCCACTGGCTATTATTTTGGTGGTCCCAGTAGCAACGTTAGGTTCCTTCCTTGCGTTGAATCTAACTGGCACGCCGCTTAACTTGTATGCCCAAATTGGTCTTGTCTTGCTCATAGCCTTGGCGGCGAAAAACGCAATTTTGATTGTGGAGTTCGCCAAGCAAGAGCGAGAAGAAAAAGATGCTGATATCGATAGTGCAGCGGTTAAAGGAGGCACGTTACGTTTCCGCGCTGTGAATATGACATCCTGGTCATTTATCCTGGGTATCTTCCCGCTTATCTTTGCCGCTGGTGCGGGGCACGTCAGTCAAAACTCACTCGGCGTGTCGCTGATTGGTGGTCTATTGTGTGTGCTTCTAGCAGGTACATTCTTGATCCCAGGCTTCTACGCCCTGGTGCAAAGACAGCGTGAGAAAGTTCATGGCGGCAACACCAAGCTGGTTCCTCTTGATGATGAATAATCACATCCGAAGTGCGCAGTAAGCACGAAGTGACAATTGAAAAAAAGCCCGAAGCAATGATTGCCTCGGGCTTTCTATTTTGAAAAGGGTTATTTTAGCGCAGTTTTGAATTGTGCAACAGCTTCATCCATATCATGAGCTTGAGCAGAGACAGAGTTGACTTCATGCAAGCATTCCTGAGCGGATTGCATGTTATTCTCAGATATTGCGTTTAGCTCGGTGATTGAACCGCTAACTTGGTTCATCACGATACCTTGTTCTTCAATTGCTGAAGCTATGCGCTCCGAATTACCTTGAATTGAATGCATGTCAGTGATGATCTGTTGCAGGCTAGAATCCAGTTTTTCAGAAGCATTAAGTGTTTGTTGCCCTTGATCGTTACATTGATCAATATCAGCAACAACTGTAGACATTTGAGTTTGAATATCTGCAACTACCCGCGTGATTTCCTCTGTGGATTGATGAGTTCGGCTAGCTAGGGCGCGTACTTCATCGGCAACAACTGCAAACCCGCGGCCTTGTTCGCCTGCTCGCGCGGCTTCAATTGCTGCGTTGAGAGCTAGTAGGTTGGTTTGCTCTGCAATCTCTTGGATGATGTTCACGGCACCACCAATTTTATCTACATGCTGATTCAGCGAGCCAATCGACTGCTGGCTGTTTGATAAAATCGTGGTTAGTTGACCGATGTTGGTTACCGTCGCCTCAACAACTCCTCGACCTTGTTCGGCATTATTCGCTGCCTGATGTACGCCTTCTACCGCAACTGATGTGCTTTCTGAGATTTCACCTATTGTGGCAACCATTTGCTGAACAAGGTCGCCATTGATGCAGTGTGGTCAGTTTGAGTGTGGAATTGCTCCATAACGCCTTCTAACTCACGATGCATATTATCGGTACTTGCAGTGAGTTGCGCCGATTTTTCTTGGGTACTACTAATTAGATGCTCAAGCTTATCCAATAGGTCATTGAGGTGATGACTGATATCAAATAGCTCGTCTTGACCTTTCAAATCAGATCGAAGTCCCATGTTGTTCGTTTCGCTGATACTTCGAATGGTGCCAAGTAAGCTATTCACTCGCGTATTGATTGAACGTGAAATTTGCCAAATCAATGCGAAAATAACGACTAAGATCAGAGCTGTAATGACCTGCTTGATGGTCGACATTTGTTCATCACGTTGTGCGGCAGCAGAGCTAAGGGCTGTGGAAAAGGTTTCAAATTGCTCTTCTACGGCATGGGATAATGCGCGAGTTTCACCGAGTAGGCCTTTGTCATAAGCAACCCCAACAACTTGCTTTTGGGCCGCCAATTGCTTACCTGTTTTGATAAGCTCCGGAGCATATTGCCCCTCAAGCAAGTCACTATTGAATAGTCCTGCTTTTACCGCAGAGTCAAAACGGACTAATGCCAATAACTGCTGGTGGTCTGAACGTTGTTTTGCTTCTAATAGTGCTTGTTCGTAACCAGCGAGAAGCCCACTCTTTGAATCAAGCCCGTATAGTTGGTAAGCGCTGACCAGATTCTGAAAGCCCCTTTGGTATGCGAGCAAGTCTTGCTTAAATTGTTGACTGGAAGGTAATTCATTACTCTTGAGTATGTTCGCAAGCTCTTTTTCTGTGTCTATAAACTTGTCAACATTGGCGTCAAACTTATTTAGATATTTGTCATTACTACGTAGTAGGAAATCTTTTTCATTTCTGCGTAAGTTGAGTAAGCGTATTTCTAGATCACCAACGAGTTTGATCGCGTGATTTAGATCATTGCTCTTGTTTTCAAAATGGGATGACGTACCCAAAAGGGCCACGATGCCTAAAATGGCGATAACTCCGAGGAAGTAGAGTTTTTGCCTAATAGTCATATTGTTGTTTCCTGAATAAGTAACTAAAAAGAGAAATCCAATGAGATTTCCAAGGGCTAGCAAACGTTGTTCAACTAACATGTCGAGAAAACGACATTCACTAATACAGCACTTTTTTACGTTGCTGTTTTTTCGCTCCGTGCTTGTTTTTTGTATCAAGTCGTCGGCGTTGAGAAGCGCGGGTTGGTTTCGTTTTAATACGCTTCTTCTCCTGTAAAGCGGCAGCTTTTATCAATGCTTGAAGCCGATTTAGGGCGTCTTCCTTATTTTGTTCTTGTGTCCGAAATTGTTGCGCTTTGATGATGATCACGCCATCTTTACTTATACGACTATCAGAAAGTGCAAGTAATCGCTCTTTGTAAAAGTCAGGTAAGCTTGAATGCCGGATATCAAAGCGCAGGTGTATAGCGGACGCTACCTTGTTAACGTTCTGGCCACCATTTCCTTGAGCTCTAATTGGGGATAATTGAATTTCCCACTCTTGAATTGTGACGGAGTTCGAAATTTTGAGCATGATAAGTAAATGCCGGTAAGGACGATTGAAAGAGCTGATAAATTAACATTACAGATGCACAAATAGAAGAAAAGACATGAGCACGATTGATTTTAGACCCTATGAGGGATTCATATTTGATATGGATGGTACTCTAATCGATACCATGCCAGCCCACTTGGCAGCTTGGCAAGCAACTGCTGAGCGTTTTGATTTTCCGTTTTGCCAGGAATGGTTTCACAGTTTGGGAGGGATGCCGAGCTTTAAAATTGTTGAGGAACTAAATCGTGTGCATGAGCTTTCGTTAGATCCTAAAACTGTCGCGACATTTAAAATGGAAACATTCGCTGCTATGGAGCTTCATGGTGACGTTATTCCTTGCACGAACATCGTGTTAGAGGAATATTTAGGCCATAAGAAAATTGCAGTCGGGACTGGCAGCCAACGAGAAAGTGCCATGCGCTTATTAAGTCATGCAGGTTTATTAGACAAGTTAGATGTTGTAGTAACCGCGAGTGATGTAGAGAACCATAAACCCTTTCCAGATACCTTTTTGGTGGCCGCGGAACAACTCGACTTGGAGGCGTCACAGTGTCTTGTGTTCGAGGATACTGAGTTGGGGAAGCGAGCGGCGCATGCAGCTGGTATGGATTGCGTTATGGTGCAAGATAATGAGTTGATCTTTTTCCCAAAACCATAGTGGCAATATCCCTTAATATGAGATCAAAATGGGGTGCAAATGCACCCCATTAATTTTTACCACATCATCGATCATGAATCATAGATGCTTATTCTGGTTGAACTAGCTCTTGGTATTCAAATGAAGGTACCACAACTTCTACGCGACGGTTTTTCTCACGACCTTCGCGAGTGCTGTTGTCAGCAACTGGGTTTTCTTCACCCATACCTTTAACTGTCAAACGATCTGAACCAATGCCAGCTGCGGTTAGGTAATCAGCAACAGATTGAGCACGACGCTCAGACAGTTTTTGGTTGTATGCCGCAGGGCCTGAGCTATCCGTGTAACCAGTAATCTCTACTTGAGCTTGAGGATATTCGTTCAAGAATGAAACAAAGTTGTCCAGACGTTCAGAAACGGACTCTGTTAACTTAGCACTATCGAATTCAAACGTACCTGTACCGTACTCTTCTTTGTGCACCTTGCTCATCATCACTGGTTCTGGATCTGGCTCGATCACTTCTTCCGTTACAACTGCTGCAACAACTGGAGCTGCTGCGAATTTGTAGTTAACACCGATACCAAAGAAGTTAGCATCCATGTCGTCCCACACGTCGTCAGACATGTCTTGGTAACGTTGGTATTCAGCGCGAACACTCCAGTTTCTATCGATCGAGTATTCAGCACCCAAAGAACCTGTTGGGACAAAGTCTGTTTCGTCATCAGACATCATGTAAGCACCACCGATCTTAGCAAACAGATTCCAAGAGTCGTTTAAGTGCCAGTTGAATTTAGGTGCAAGTGTTAAAGCCGTTAGATTGCCGTCAATCGTATTAACCGTGTTAGCCCCTGACATCGAGTTAGCTTTGTAGTCGCCTAAGAAGTCTACGCCGTACTCTAGCCCAATGATATCGGTAAAGTCATAACCGATATGTAGTCCTGCACCAAACGCTTCATCATCACAAGGGCTATTTAGATAGCAAGCGTCGTCAAGTGTAGTCATGCCCACTTTGCCCCCGATGTACATTTCAGCTTGAGCAGAGTTTAAAAGCGCGCTACTACCAGCTACCACTGCTGCTACTGCAATTGCTACTTTGTTCATAATGTTTCCTTGTATTGATTGCATATTAACTTCTACTTCGTTTTATCAAAAAATTAGAAAAAACCAGCGTTTATAAGAAATTAGTTTAATATTCTAATCATTTCATATCAAGCAACAATATATTTGAACTTGATCAACATTTACTACCCAAAAATACCTCACAAACTTCTGATATTTCTTACATTGTAGTAAAGATTTTTTGGTGCATAAGAAAATTGATGATTATTTTGAACTTTTTTCGTAAACTTTACTTTACATTGTGCGCAGTAGTTAACAGGTGGCTTTTATTTGCATTTATTTGCAAAAACTGATTGCAAGTCTACGCCTAAGCCGATAAGTTACTTAAACGCTAGACAGAAAATGACCACAGCCCTTGATGCTGCTCGCTTTGTGAACAATGTTGCAATGAGTTCAGTTGGTAAAAATGGGGTCGGAAATAAAACCAGGAAGTAGAAGTAATGTTTCAAACTGATGATGTAAGAATAAATAGAGTAAAAGAGTTATTGCCACCTGTTGCAGTATTAGAGAAGTTCCCAGCGACTGAAACCGCTTCTTCGACCACTTTTGATTGCCGTAACGCCATTCACAATATTCTTGAAGGAAAAGACGATCGATTACTCGTGATCGTTGGCCCGTGTTCTATTCACGATCCGGCTGCCGCGGTTGAGTACGGTAAAAAGCTAAAAGTATTACGTGATGAACTGGGCGAGCAGCTTGAGGTTGTTATGCGAGTTTATTTTGAAAAGCCGCGTACGACCGTTGGTTGGAAAGGCCTTATCAATGACCCTTACTTAAATGACACCTATAAGCTAAATGATGGTCTACGTATCGGACGTAAACTTCTTCTTGATATAACCGATATGGGCTTGCCAACGGCAAGTGAATTCTTAGATATGATCACACCTCAGTACGTGGCGGATTTGATCAGTTGGGGCGCTATCGGTGCTCGTACGACAGAATCTCAGGTTCACCGCGAGCTAGCTTCTGGTCTTTCTTGTCCTGTAGGTTTCAAAAACGGTACAGACGGGAATATTAAAATAGCGAGCGACGCGATTCGTTCTGCAAGCGCTTCCCATCACTTCCTTTCAGTAACAAAATACGGTCATTCCGCGATCGTAGAAACCGCTGGTAATCCAGACTGCCATATTATTCTACGTGGCGGTAAAGAACCAAACTACAGTGCAGCACATGTAGCTCAAATTAAAGATGAGCTGGACACCGCAGGTCTGCCGAAAAAAGTGATGATTGATTTTAGCCATGCTAACAGCTCGAAGCAGTTCAAGCGTCAAATGCTGGTGTCTGATGATGTATCCGAACAAATCTCTGCTGGCGAAGAAGCCATTTTTGGTGTGATGATCGAGTCTCATTTAGTTGAAGGTCGCCAAGACTTAGTGGATGGCAAAGCAGCCACTTATGGTCAGTCGATTACTGATGCATGTATTGGTTGGGAAGATACGGAAACGGTACTTCGTCAGCTTTCTGATGCAGTAAAAGCGCGCCGCAACAAGTAAGCTCAACAGAAAAACTTTTTAAAAGCGAAAAGTGAATAGTGAAGAGCCAGAGGTACTATGCCTCTGGCTCTTTTTGTTGAGAATTACTCTCATATCTTTCTATTGTTTCTGCTTTCCTATATGTTATCTGTATACGTTGTAACCAAAAGGAATTTGGAATTGAATCGTAATGTATGGCTTCTATCCCTCTGCCAAGCCTTATTAATGACAGGGAATATTTTACTCATATCTGTTATTGCCCTTATTGGCAAAACACTTGCGCCGTCATCAAGTTTTATCACATTACCAGTTGCACTGCAGTTTTTGGGACTGATGGCCGCGACAATTCCTGCGTCGCTAATTATGGGCAAGTTAGGGCGTCGCCTTGGTTTTAGCCTTGGTAATGTCATTGGCATTTTGGGTGCTAGTCTAGCGACGTATGCATTAAGTCAACAAAACTTCTATCTGTTCTGCATGTCTACGTTTTTGCTTGGTGTTGGTATAGGTTTCGGTACTCTATACAGGTTTGCTGCCATTGAAGTGTGTGAAGAGTCGGCAAGGCATAGGGCGATTTCGATATCTATGGCGGGTGGGGTGTTAGCGGCGATCCTTGGGCCTAATCTGGCCGTGTACTCGCAGCAGTGGTCAGATGATGGCTTATACATTAGTGCATTTGCTGTGCTTGTCGTGCTTTATATAACCGCGTTGGTTGTGCTACAAACCATTCGTTTTCCACCTGCACACACGCAGGCGCTACACGCTAAGGCGGATAAGCTGAGACTGATTATTCGTCGACCTAATTTCATGCTGGCAGTTATCGCGGCAATGGTTGCGTACGCGGTGATGAACATTTTAATGACAGCAACTCCTTTAGCGATGATTGGTTGTGGCTTTGATTTTGATAAAGCGGCGGGAGTGATCGAATGGCACGTGTTGGGTATGTTTGCACCTGCGTTTGTCACGGGCCGTCTGATAGAGCGGTTTGGCGCTAAGAATATGATTTTGGCGGGTGGATTGCTATTTGTTGCTTGTATTGGAATTAATATACATGGAGTGTCTATCTGGCATTTTAGTCTTGCTTTAATCCTGTTAGGAATAGGGTGGAACTTTATGTTTATCGCAGCAACCGGGCTGTTTAGTCAAAGTTATGAAGCGAAAAACAGAAGCAAGGCTCAAGCGTTTAATGAATTCTTCGTGTTCAGTTGTGTCACCATCACCGCATTACTATCTGGTTGGCTTGAGTCTACCGTAGGTTGGCAGAATCTTAATTTGTATGTTCTTCCATTTGTGTTACTCGTTATCGCGATGTTTGCGTTAAAAACGAATAAAAAGCCAGAATCACAAACCGCTTAATTGAGGCTTAATATATAACCCGGCCGATCGTGTCGGGTTTGTTTATTAGCTCAAATCAACAATCTCTTCTTTATGTTTTTATCGATAATGTGAATTCCCACAATAAAAATGTCGATTTGATAAGACTTTTTATCTAACTTTTTGTAATAAAAATAAAAATCCTGTATATATCTTGCCGAAAATCAATAAAAACTAAAGAAGTTTCGTCTATGTCAGCCAATATTTCTCATAAAGCTCAAGAAACTCTCGTGAGGGAGTCTGAGGAACTCGTCTCAACAACGAACTTACAAGGTGTTATTACATATTGTAATGAAGCCTTTTGCCGCGTTGCTGAATACACTCACGAAGAACTTGTCGGTCAGAACCATAATATAGTTCGTCATAATGATATGCCTAAAGCCGCTTTCGGTGATATGTGGGCACGCCTTAAACAAGGTAAAGCCTGGCGTGGAATGGTTAAGAATGCCACTAAGTCTGGCGGTTACTATTGGGTTGATGCTTATGTCACCCCTATCTACGAAGACAACCATGTTGTTGGGTATCAATCAGTGCGCGTGAAACCAAAGCGAGAGTGGGTTGATATTGCGACAAAAGCCTACAAAAGCATGCGTGCTGCAGAGAAGTCTGGTCGAACTTGGTCGTTGAAAATCAATGAAACCATTCGCTATGCGATTCTACTTGGTGCACTAACCGCACCTGCAACCGCATATGCGTTGTCTGTTGAAGGGCCGTTGGCTTGGCTTGCAAGTGCGTTACCTGCAAGTGTTCTGGCTCTGTTATTCCGCCAAGAGTTAATTGATACACCTCAGCAACTTAAAAAGTTACAAAAGCAATATGACAGCGTAAGTCGCTTGATCTATTCCGGTAACACGGCATTTTCGATTGCCGATTTCCATATCAAAATGCTATCCGCAAGAATTCGAACCGTGTTAGGAAGAATGACTGACTCCGCATTGCCTTTGCAGCATTGCGCCGAAGAGCTTAGTCAAACAACGGCAGAAGTCTCAGCTGCATTAAATCAGCAAAATACCGATATTCATCGTGTGCGAGATGCTACCCAAGAGGTGGAGTCGTCGGCAAATTCGGTTTCTTCGAGTACCAATGATGCCCATATGTTGATTGATGATACATTGAAGTCATGCTTGATGGCGAAGGAGACCATCGATCAAACGCACACCAATCTAGCGAAGTTAAGCCTTCAAGCTGAAAAAGCGACGGAAACGACGTATCAACTGAGTGATCAGGCGCAGAAGGTGAACCATTTGATGGAAGAGATTGGTGGGATCGCAGAGCAAACCAATTTACTGGCACTCAACGCGGCGATTGAAGCGGCAAGAGCAGGGGAGCAAGGTCGTGGTTTTGCTGTTGTAGCTGATGAGGTCCGCGCGCTTTCTGGGCGAACATCCAATGCAACTGAACAAATCCAAGCCTCTATCTCCACTATGTTGGCAACGATTCAAAGTTGGCAGAAAGATATTCTGGCAAACAAAGAGCAAACCGATGCCTGTTCTCAAGTAGCAGAACAAAGTGCGTTACGTTTGTCTGAAGTTGAACAGATGATGCAAACCATGAGTGGGCTGATGGTTGATGTAGCAGAAGCGGCGAATAACCAGTTAAAGCTATCTAGTGATGTAAACCAGCACATTCATTCTATCGCTTCGACCGCAGAACAAAACTTGGCAGCAACACATTCAGTTGAGCAAAATAGCCGACAGTTGAAAGACCAAGTACAAGATTTCTATCAGCTCGCACTTCGATTTGAAGACAAATAGTCGTAACGAAAGTTGTGATGTTTATGTCCTGGCTGCGTTTATGCGAATAGGAGCCAGATAAAAGAAAGCCCCGCCATTGCTGGTGGGGCTTTTCAGTTTTCACATTCGCAATAGAGAAAACTGATTATCTTTTTACTGCAATTACGCGAGTAGCTCTTTTGCTGTGTTCACTACGTTTTCAGTCGTGAAACCAAACATTTTGAATAGTTCGCCGGCTGGTGCAGATTCACCGAATGAAGTCATACCAATGATGCGACCGTCGAAGCCTACGTACTTGTACCAGAAGTCAGCAATACCTGCTTCAATTGCGATACGCGCTGTTACGTCTGATGGCAGTACAGCTTCACGGTAAGCGGCGTCTTGTTTGTCGAATGCGTCTGTTGATGGCATTGAAACAACGCGTACTTTCTTACCTTCAGCAGTTAACTGTGCTGCTGCTTCTACTGCTAGTTCAACTTCAGAACCTGTTGCGATAAGGATTAGCTCTGGCTTGCCTTCGCAATCTTTCAGAATGTAAGCACCTTTCGCGATGTCTGCTACTTGTTCTGCTGTGCGCTCTTGTTGCGCAAGGTTTTGACGAGAGAAGATAAGTGCTGTCGGTGCATCTTTACGTTCAATCGCTAGTTTCCAAGCTACAGCGGACTCAACTTGGTCACATGGACGCCATGTGCTCATGTTTGGTGTTAGGCGTAGCGATGCCATTTGCTCAACTGGTTGGTGAGTTGGACCATCTTCGCCAAGACCGATAGAGTCATGCGTGTACACTTGGATGTTCTGAATTTTCATCAGCGCAGCCATACGCATTGCGTTACGTGCGTACTCCATGAACATTAGGAATGTTGCGCCGTAAGGAACGAAACCACCGTGTAGCGCGATACCGTTCATGATCGCTGTCATACCGAATTCACGTACGCCGTAGTGGATGTAGTTACCAGAGAAGTCGCTTGCTTCTAGAGACTTAGAACCAGACCACATTGTTAGGTTAGAAGGTGCTAGGTCAGCAGAGCCACCCATGAACTCTGGTAGTAGAGCACCAAATGCTTCTAGAGCATTTTGAGACGCTTTACGTGATGCAATGTTTGCTGGGTTAGCTTGAAGATCAGCAATGATTTGGCTTGCTTTCTCTTCCCACTGTGCAGGAAGCTCACCGTTTACGCGGCGTTTAAATTCAGCTGCCAGCTCAGGGTACGCTGCTTCATAAGCTGCAAATTTCTCGTTCCACGCTGCTTCCTTAGCTGCGCCTGTTTCTTTCGCTGACCATTCTGCGTAGACTTCTTGCGGAATTTCAAAAGGACCGTGCTCCCAACCTAGTTCTTTGCGTGTTGCTGCAATTTCTTCAGCGCCTAGTGGCGCACCGTGACAATCGTGTGAACCAGATTTGTTTGGTGAACCAAAACCGATGATAGTCTTAGTACAGATAAGTGTAGGACGTGGATCCGCTTTCGCCGCTTCAATTGCTGCGTTGATTGCGTCAGCATCGTGACCATCGACTGCAGGGATTACGTGCCAACCGTAAGCTTCGAAACGCTTAGGTGTGTCGTCAGAGAACCAACCTTCAACGTGACCGTCGATAGAGATGCCGTTGTCATCCCAGAATGCGATCAGCTTGCCTAGACCAAGAGTACCTGCAAGAGAGCATGCCTCGTGCGAAATACCTTCCATCAGACAGCCGTCGCCCATGAACACGTAAGTGAAGTGGTCAACGATGTCGTGGCCTTCTTTGTTGAACTGTGCTGCTAGCGCTTTTTCAGCTAGAGCCATACCAACCGCGTTAGTGATGCCTTGACCTAGTGGGCCCGTTGTGGTCTCGATTCCTGGCGCGTAACCGTACTCTGGGTGACCAGGAGTTTTAGAGTGAAGCTGACGGAAGTTTTTCAGATCGTCGATAGACAACTCGTAACCTGCAAGGTGCAGTAGAGAGTAAATCAGCATTGAGCCGTGGCCGTTAGACAGTACGAAACGGTCGCGGTCTGCCCACTCAGGGTTTGATGGGTTGTGGTTTAGATGAGAGCGCCAAAGAACTTCAGCGATGTCAGCCATACCCATAGGTGCACCTGGGTGACCAGAGTTAGCTTGTTGAACACCATCCATGCTTAGCGCACGGATTGCATTTGCTAGATGTTTACGATCCATAGTGATTACTTCTCGATATTTGATTTAAATAGAGGGAACTCGCCGAAACAAGTTCAAATAGAATTTTTTGAAAATAGTGCTGATGGTAAAAGCGAGTAGACGGGCTACTCGCTTTTGGTAAGCAATTAAAGCTTAGCTTCGATCATCGCTTCTAGTTTGCCTTGGTCAACGGCGAAGTTGCGGATACCTTCAGCCAGCTTCTCAACAGCCATTGGGTCTTGGTTATGTTCCCATAGGAACTCTGCGTGAGTCATTGGTGCTGGACGCTCAGCTGCGCCTTTAGAATCAACTAGTTTCTCAACTACTTCACCCTCAGCTGCTTCTAGTTCTGCAAGTAGAGCAGGAGCGATAGTTAGACGGTCACAACCAGCTAGTTCTAAGATCTCACCGATGTTACGGAAGCTTGCGCCCATAACTACAGTTTTGTAGCCGTATTCTTTGTAGTAGTTGTAGATCTTAGTTACAGATAGTACGCCTGGATCTTCTTGAGCTTCGAAGTCACGGCCTTCTTTCGCTTTGTACCAGTCCATGATACGACCAACGAATGGCGAGATTAGGAATACACCCGCTTCTGCACAAGCACGTGCTTGAGCGAACGAGAATAGAAGCGTTAGGTTACAGTTGATGCCTTCTTTTTCTAGGATCTCAGCTGCGCGAATGCCTTCCCAAGTTGAAGCCAGTTTGATAAGGATACGGTCGTTAGTGATGCCAGCATCGTTGTACATTTTCACTAGTTGACGAGCTTTCGCTACGCTGCCTTCCATATCGTAAGATAGACGAGCGTCTACTTCTGTAGAGATACGACCTGGGATAGTTTTTAGGATTTCTTTACCGATGTTTACTGCAAGCATGTCACAAGTATCTTGAACTTGTTGAGCTTTGTCGTTGCTCTGTGCTTTAGCGTATTCGATTGAAGCATCGATTAGAGGTGCGTACTCTGCGATTTGAGCGGCTTTAAGGATAAGAGAAGGGTTAGTTGTTGCGTCTTCTGGCTGATACTTTTTAATTGCATCAATTTCGCCAGTGTCTGCTACTACAGTCGTTAGTTTACGAAGTTGCTCTAACTTGTTGCTCATAATCGATCATCCTATTTAAATGGGATTAAGCGTGATTTTTGTTATCACAGCTTGTGCATTTGAAAGCGAGTTAGCTAACCGTCTCATCGCATTTAATGAGACATCTGCTCAGCCAACTACGGAAAATTTCGTTACCGAACAAATGCTATGAACATTTGATCGATAGCTGAGTAAATGATGTGTCCATATTTATCCTATCTATGCTGAAAGTCAATCGCTGAAATGGACTTATAGTGAACTTCATCAACGTTTTTTTACTGTGTGTTTAGTGGTTAACCCAAATAAACGTTTGCCCTTATTGTTCAAAGCTTGAGCGTTATCCAAGAGGGTAAAAAATTGTAGTGAGAAAATGTTATTGCGATGAGCAAATGTAGCGTTTAAATTGATAAAGAACATATGCTAAGTCAATGAGCATATGTTCACTTATTGCATACAATATCGATCCTCTTAAAGGGCGAGAGAAACCATGAGCAGTTCTAATCAAGATATTTCCATTGAAAACACGGATTTGTTGACAGAGATTTCCGTCGCGTATTATCAAGACGGTGCGACTCAGGAAGAGATATCGAGAAAATTTGCCATATCACGCGCAAAGGTCGGGCGAATGCTAAAGCAGGCGCGTGATGAAGGCATTGTTGAAATTACCGTTAAATACCATCCGGTGTTTAGCGCCAAGATTGAACAACGTTTGATCGAGCGATTCGGCGTTAAGCGCGCGCTTGTTGCTCTTGATCAACCGAATGAAGAAGCGCAACGACTACAGGTATCGGGATTGGTGTCCAATTATCTCACTAGCACGCTCAAAAACGGTATGGTGGTGACGGTCGGACAAGGGCGCAACGTGTCGTCTGTCGCTCACCATATAGGTGTTATTACGCCGCGTGACTGTAAATTTGTGTGTGGCATTGGTGGTATTCACCCGCGTGGCGGTATGTATAACGCCGACCATATTTGTCGTCAGTTGGCGAAGAAATATGGGGGAACCTCTGAAACCCTTTATGCGCCGGCATACGCAGAAAATAGAGAACAGAAGTTGGCCTTCATGCAAAATGCAACCGTGAAACAAACGCTCGACCTAGCACGTAAAGCCGATGTTGCTTTGGTTGGTATTGGTGACATGAGCGAAAACAGTTACATGGTCGACTTAGGTTGGTTTACGCCTGATGAAGTGGTTCAGTCGAGACTTCAACAAGGTGTGGTAGGGGATTTTGCAGGTTATGACTTCTTTGATATTCACGGTAATGTAGCGAACACGGTAATGAGTGACCGAGTAATTGGACTTGGTATTGAAGAGTTTCGGCCGATCTCGGAAGTCATTGCGATCGCAGCAGAGAACAGCAAGCCGCTCGCTCTACTCGGAGCATTAAGAACTGGAGCGATAGACGTGATCGCCACGAGCGTTAGCAACGCATTAACCGTGCTCAACTTAGATGAGCAAATGCACGGCAACGCGACATCTGAACGCTAACGAAAATAGTCGGCTTTTGATGTAGTCAGGCTATGAGGAGGGACAAATCACTCATAGCCAGTTTCTATTTCGAAACGACAAGTTTGGTTTAGAAGCTGCGTTTAGTTTATTGGAACACATCATCTTTAGATAAACGTAAGATACTTTGTTAAACAGACACTTGTCTTAACGCTCGATAGGTAGAGAGTGGTCTGCACCCCATTCGGTCCAAGAACCGTCGTACACCGACAGATTGTCGAGACCAATTTGATACGCCGCGAGTAATAAAATGCATGCGGTTACACCGGAACCGCAACTAAAAATAATCGAATTGTCACTATCTATCGTTAGTGCGCTAAATATCTGTTGCAACTCTGAATTTGGTTTAATGTGACCGTTAGCCAAGAGTTCTTGAAACGGTAAGCAAACCGAATTTGGAATGTGCCCACTACGTAGACCTTCTCGTGGCTCAGGCACTTCACCAAGGAAGCGAGCTTTGGCTCTAGCATCGATGATATTGGCACTTTTATTGGTTGAATGAGCAAGAACATCTTGTGCACTCAAAAAGGCATTTTGGTTGAGCTTGCCCGCAAAGTTGCCTTCTTCGCTTGGTTGCGATAGGGCACTTTCGGCAGGGAGTCCTGCTTCAATCCAAGCTGGAAGACCGCCATTTAAGACTCGGACATTGTCATGCCCCATGGCTTTGAACATCCACCAAGCTCTTGGTGCCGCTAAAGTGCCTGAGTTGTCATAAACCACAATCAAGTCTTCGTTGTTCAAACCGAGTTGTTGCGCACTTTGGTTGAAGCCTTCTTCTGTTGGCATCATATGCGGTAGGGAGGAGCCGGGTAAGCAAAAGTCATTGTCGTAATCAAAGCGTAAAGTATTTGGAATCCACTTATCTTGAATCTTTTTACCTTCAGAAGGGATTTGAAACGCAATACTAGCGTCGAGGAGCTTGACGTTAGGTTGGCCGAGAAGGCTATTGAGTTCATCAGTACTAATCAGTGCTTGCATTGTCTTTAGTTTGCTAGGTGGATAATCTTACTGTTTTACAACAAAAAAATCGCATGTTCAAAAGAACGATGCGATTTTTAAGTTAAAGATTGAAGATTTGTTCTGAAAGACAGCTTTCGATTTACCCAGTTACATGGTCCAAGTGTTGTCTCCAGAAGTAATCACTTTCTGAATTGGGTCACTACCGTCATAGAACCAAATTTCAACAAGTAGGCTACCTTGGCTATCAGAAACATTAAAGTCGACGTTTGCTGTACCGTTGTTGAGTGGAACCGATGCGACTTTGCTTGGATATTTTGCATCGTAGTTACCTGAACTGTTCTCGACAAACTCTTTGTACACGCTTAGGTGTGCACGTTGTGAAGAGAAACCACTGATGTCTACATTGAGCGTACCCTCCGTCACTGGGTTGTAGCTAAAGCCATCCGGTACTACTAGGTCCTGCATGGTTGCATTTTCTACAGTTACGGTAGTCTCTTCTACGGTTGTTTCTTCCTGTTGGGTTGTGTCTTCCTCTGCAACGGTGGTTTGGGTTGGTGAAGGTGGTGTACTGTTACCACCTCCGCCGCCACCGCCACAAGCCGTTAGTGCTAATCCCATGATGATTGTGATAAGTGCTTTCATAATGTTATCTCCCTATGGAATGTAGCATTTGTTAGGTGTTGGAGCGGTGTGCCAATCTGTGCTTCGTTCGCCACCAGACTCAGCCCAAGTTTGGAATTGAGGGTATGCATCGACCATGTCTACACGCTCTAGCGGCCAATCCCAATCTTCTACTATCAACAGTGCCCAAGGTAAGTTGTTTGCTGTTTTGAAGTACACACCTTGCGCAGGGTCACTTGCATCGACGCCGACACCGAAGAGGTTTTGGTCATCAAACTGTTCTGTTGGTGCTTGGTCTGCTAAGTGAACTTCCCATTTACGGCCTGGTTGGAAGGTAATCCCATCGCCATGGTAAGTGCCCGGTGTTGCAAAGATGAACGGGTCGTATGGCATGGCTTGAATGGCTGAACGGTCAGATCCTTCAGTGAAGAACACATTCAAGGTAAAGGTGAGTGAAACGTTATCATCACAGCCAGACTCGGTACGGAAGTAGCTACAGCTGCTCGCCGCGTGTGTGCTTAAGTCTTCACTGATGATGAAAATGGCTTCATCAGAAATACTTTCCAAGCCATTAGATGCTTGTTCTACACCATTGAAGGAGAGCGTTGTTAGTCCGTTTTCAATCGAGCTTCTTAAAACACCCGGTAGTCGGATTGCGAAGCCATTTTTGTAACTTGCGCCGTAAGCCGCTAGGTCACCAGTAATTTGAATATTCTCAACATGACCAGCAAGACTGGTTTCAGTGATGCGGAATTTCACGACCACATCGTTCATATCGTAGTCTGCGGTGTATGGCCAGTTATCTTCGTAAGCGACGGTGGCGTAATCTTCTGCACTCGGGAAATATTCCACTGAGTAACCATTACCAGTGATGGTAATTGGGTAATCTTCCACCTCACCAGATGTCGAACCACCATCGTAGTTTAATCCGGTTTGTTGGCTAAAGCGGAATCGGCTCCAGCTAGACCCTTCCGTTGCAGCGGTTGAAACTACAAACGGTAGGGGATTATTACCCGCAGACAGTAATTGGTCGGTAAAGACTTGCTCACCTTCATCATCAAAGTCACCATCGCGGTTCCAGTCAAACCATGCTGATAGGTAGCCAGAAGTAGAAGCTGTCACATTCACAATTGAGCTTAAGCCTGGGTCAAGTGCGGATACAAAACCAACACCATCTTCATCGGCTGTGCCCACAGAGTTGTCGTTTGCTTGACCGTCGGCATCACCATCAGGAGCGACTGAACCAAGCCAAGTTACACCGTCGACTTCGTGGCGAGGACCGTTTGACGCAAGTGTTGTGTGGTAGCTGTCTGGAGCATCACCGAAATCAATTGGCTCGTCTTCGTTAATCACTGGAGCGTTTGCACAACGTGCGCCATCATTTTGGCTTGAGCTTGGACCGTTGGATACAAACTCAACCGCAGGAACGATACCTGCTGCGATATTGGCTGCGTTACCTTCCGAAAGGTCAACGCGATAGATTTTGCCATCTTGGTTACGTGACACGTAGTAGTTGCCGTTTACATCGAAGTAGCCAGCACCAAATGTGCCTTTCTCACCTGTGTCACCTATCGCAGTTGCGCTACCATTTGATGGGTTGAACTGATATAGCACACCAGAGTTGTTGTCGATGCCGTAAAGGGAGCCATCACCTGGATGAAATGCAAAGTCGGTTAGGTTCACAGTCGCTGTTGAGCTGATTTTCACGATGCTCAATGTCGCATTTGGATCAGAATCGAGCGGAGAAAGGTCAATGGAGAAAAGTCCTTTGCCTTTGCGGTACAAGTAGTAGACGTGGTTGTAAACGTCACCTACGTAAAACGTGTGGTCGGTAGGAAGACCCGAAACATCAAGTGTCTCTGCTTGGAAGTCTTGACCAAGACGAACAATCTTTTTGTTTGTGGTGTCGTAGCCGTAGATATAACGGTCAGTGAAGTTAAAGCCTACACCGTTGATGCCCGAAGCCAAACCTGTGTCGTCCTCTAAAAGAGTCGTAGAGCCTGTAACCAAATTGACGCCATAGATTTGAACCGGGGTTGATTGGAATAGGTATGCTTGGCTTGGGCACGTATCAAATGGCGCCGCTTGTGCGTAAGCGCTCGCTATTAGAGACCCAAGTAGTAGTGATGTCCTTTTCATAATTCGCCCTCTCATTGGTTCGTGATATATGCAATGAAAGGAATGTGCCAACTTTTAACTTGTTGAATTTTATAGAGATAAGATTTGTAAGAAGAAGGGTTGTAAATCTGATTGTCAAAATGATAAAAAGCCCAACATCGAGTTGGGCTTTTTGGGAATGATTAGAGGTATAGAACTAACTACAAACCGGACAGGTTGGCATTTTCATCAGATTCATTTCTCGCCAAGACATGCTGAGCGCGTCCAAAATCAGAATTTTGCCTTTCTTTGGTTGGCCGTAATCAGCAATCACTTTGATCGTCTCCATCGCTTGTACTGCGCCAACAATACCCACAACAGGAGCCATGACTCCGGCTTCGACACAACTTAACGCACCGCTGCCGAAGAGGGCACTTAAGCACTGGTAACATGGTTGAGTTGGGTCGTCGTAAGTAAACACACTCACTTGGCCTTCCATACGAATAGCCGCGCCTGAAATTAGCGGTGTTTTAGTCGCAAAACATAGGCGGTTAAGTTGATTGCGCGTATCGACGTTATCTGATGCATCAACAACAATTGTGTGCTGTTCGATCAAGCTTTTTAGCTCTGTATCATCAAGACGCTTTGCGATGGTATCTACAATGATGTGCGGGTTAAGTTCGCGTAGCGCATTGGCCGCCGAGTCTACCTTCTTACGACCAATATCCGCATCGTGGTGCAGCACTTGGCGCTGAAGGTTAGACAACTCGACGATATCATCATCAATCAGCGTGATTTTACCGACACCAGCAGTCGCCAAATATTGGCTTGATGCGCAGCCTAAACCGCCAGCACCAAGCATCAATACCGATGCTTGTTTGAGTGCTTCTTGTCCTTCAAAGTCAAACTGACGAAGAATGATTTGGCGGTTGTAACGCAACATTTCCTGATCGGAAAGAATATCCACAACGTCTTCCTAGTAAAGGGTTGAGTTGAATAGTTGAATCTGAACCGTTTCGCCCACTTCAACTCGGCCGCGTTCACGTTCCAATACAACAAAACAGTTCGCTAGGCTCATTGAGCGGAATGCACCAGAGCTTTGGTTACCGGTTGTTTCAACCACAAACTTGCCATCTTCCAATGTATAGATACCACGTTGGTAATCGGTACGACCTGACGCTTTCTTAAAGGCGGTTTTGGTTGTTGCTGGAATAGATTCGGGTGCTTTCCATTCTGTATGGCCTGCAAGTTTTGCCAGCATTGGTTGAACAAGCACGTACATAGTAAGAACTGCAGAAACAGGGTTACCCGGCAGCCCACAGAACCAAGCTGTACTTAGCTTACCAAATGCGAAAGGTTTACCCGGCTTGATTGCTAACTTCCAGAAACCGATTTCACCAAGCTCTTCAAGAATGTCTTTGGTGTAATCCGCTTCGCCCACACTAACACCGCCTGAGGTCACAACCACATCTGCCAATGTTTGCGCTTGTTCAAAGGTTGCTTTCAGAGTCTCTGGGCAATCTGGAATGATGCCAAGATCAACGGCTTCACAACCGAAGTTTTCAATAAGCGGTTTAATACCGTAACGGTTGCTGTCGTAGATCTGACCTTCGTCTAGCGGTTCGCTCAGTGGTTTAAGTTCATCACCAGTAGAGAAGAACGCAACTTTTGGCTTACGTACTACTGTCACATGGCTAACACCAAGCGACGCAATCATCGGAATATCGCGAGGTGTCAAACGTGCACCTTTTGCCAGTACGATGTCGCCTTGTTTGATGTCGTCACCTGTTGGGCGGATGTTGTTTTGTGGCTTCACGTCGGTTTGGTTGAACTGAATGCCAGCATCTGTTACTTCAGTATTTTCTTGCATGATAACGGCATCACAACCCTGTGGGATTTTTGCGCCAGTCATGATGCGAACACAGGTACCTTGAGGCCATTCACCTTCAAAAGGTTGTCCTGCAAATGATTTACCTGCCAGAGGCAATACAGAAGATGACTCAAGATCTTGAATGCGAATAGCGTAGCCATCCATTGCTGAGTTGTCGAATGGCGGTACGTGGATAGGAGACAAGATATCTTCTGCCAGTACAAAACCGAGTGCTTCAGCAAGTGGAAGAGAAAGCGTTGTTTGGATAGGTTTGATTCGCGATAACATTTTGTCCATCGCTTCTTCAATTGGCATCAAGCCAGGTGCGTCGCAGCAGCCCATTGAGAAAATCCTGTGTTCTTTTGTTTTGTGGCAACTTTACCATAAAAAGGGGACCGAGTAAGAATGTCCACCTATAAAATATGGGTGTAATTATTCAAAAATCCGAGTATCCTTGTCAGCCATCCGAAAGGGGTAAAAAGCCCGCGGAGCTCAAGAAAATCAGCTCAGTACCTTCATCTGATGTGACTTGGTGTAAAGACACGAACTGAGCAACTCAAAGCGAAAAGTATGAATGCAATTTTGATTGGGTTTGTACGAAGGCTGAAGTAAAACAAAAGAGGAAGTGGAATGTCAGGTCTTAGCGAGTCAGCGAAGTTAGTAAAAGAAGCGCTAGAGCAACGCGGTTTGGAAACGCCAATGCGTCCAAACAACGTAAGTCGTGAAGAGAAGAAAGAGAAGATCGAACACCACATGCGTGAGATTTTAGGTCTACTTCAACTTGACCTCACTGACGATAGCCTAGAAGAAACCCCTCACCGCATTGCTAAGATGTACGTTGACGAAATCTTCTCTGGTCTGGATTACTCCAACTTTCCTAAAATCACAGTGATTGAGAACAAGATGAACGTGAGCGAGATGGTTCGCGTGAAGGACATCACCGTAACTAGTACTTGTGAACACCACCTTGTGACCATTGATGGCAAGGCCGCTGTGGCTTACATTCCACGTGGCAAGATCATTGGCTTATCAAAGATCAACCGTATCGTTCGCTTCTTTGCTCAGCGTCCACAAGTACAAGAGCGTATGACTCAGCAAATTCTTGTTGCACTTCAAACGCTGCTTGAGTCCGATGATGTGGCAGTGACGATTGACGCAACACACTACTGCGTGAAATCTCGCGGTGTGATGGATGCAACCAGCGAAACGACAACAACTGCATTGGGTGGCATCTTCAAGAGCAACCCAGCAACGCGTGCCGAATTTCTGCACGGTTTACGCTAGGTAACTAAGCAAGTTTCTAAGAGGATGGCAAACGCCATCCTTTTTTTATGCTTGTTTAGAAAATGACTTCATGATTTCTGGCCAATACATTTTGACGTAACCTGCCGATACCCAAACAACCAATACAGTCGCGATACTGAGCTCTAGAAAACCAAAGTCGTGTAGCCAGTGCCAGTGAGGGTGCGATTCGGCGAAAAAAGAGGTCAAGCGATGCATTGCGATGGCGCTGATCACGGAAGGAAAGGTTACTGCCGCGATAGAAGGTTGAAACTTCAAGCGAAGTAAGCGGAAGTAACATAAGTAGATCAATAAAGTCATAGTGATGGCGATCCCGGCCAATGCGCCTGTCAGTATCGGATCAGGTAAGGGAAAGTTCACCAAGTATGCTGCTAATGACAAGTTTACCGGCGCGGCCATAATCGCGAGGGTCGGTCTTGCTCGCCTTGGTAGAGAGCCGAAAAACACCAAACGATACAACACGAGTGGCAGCATGAAGAAATAAATGCCGATGCACATCATCGCTAACGTTTCGGAGAATAAGTTGTGACCTAGTTGAGAACCGGCTAGTGAACTACTGATCAGCCCCACCGGATAAAGAAACCAACTCGGTACGATATTGGACATTTTGAAGTTCATTAGCTGAAAGCTAAAAAACAGCACCATCATAGTAAAATGCAGCAAAAGCGCCATAAACCAAAGTGGATAAGCGATGATAGGTGCTACAGCGGCAAGATAATCTGCAAGGATCAGTAACGCCATACTCATTGGTGCCATTAAACTACCACTCAGTGGGTGACGAATGTCGACCATGAATAATCGTGGATTCGCGGCATATTTTATGAGTACAGGGGCGAGTAAAAGTGCGCCGAGTGACGCCAAAAATGGGCGTATCGGTTCACCAATCTCAGGAACATAGAGTGCCCAAGCTTGCCCTAAACCTATCATACCTAGTGCCAACGCGGCTTGAGACGGCGGGACACTATAAAACTGCACAAGTCTTCTCCAGTTCAAATCTACTCCATTTGATTTTTGCCTGAATGAAACGAAACATGACGATTTGGGTGAAATGCTCTATTTAAGTAGCGAATACTAACAAGTATGGAGAGGGGTTTCTCATGAAAGGTGGTGAGCAAATATCAGAGAATGATAATTTTGTGAGTTTGGTATCGAATATTTGGGAAAAGATGTAAAAATGCAGAGTTTATCGCTCCAAACCCTCGATAGTCTGGAGCGAAGTGATAACAAAGAGAATGTTATGTTGATTGATTCTCCGGTAGATCCTGTTGGCGTAACTTTTCGTTTTTGATTGTGCGATGCAGCAGCTGGCTGTAAATAGGTTGTCCACCCAACAATTGAGCAATAATCACAGCGCCCAAACAAGTAATGATCAATGGCAGGATTAAGTAGTAGTTATTCGTCATTTCAATCACTAACAGAATACCTGTAATCGGTGCACGTACCGTTGCTGCAAACAGGGCACCCATGCCCGCAATCGCAAATACACCAGGCTCGATATCAAGCGCAGGGAGCAAGACATCAGCACTTGCTCCGAACGCATAACCAAATAAGGTTCCCAGAGCAAGCATAGGTGCAAAGATGCCTCCCGGCGCACCAGAACCAAAACAGAGCAGGGTTGTAATTACACGACCAAAGAAAAGCAAAACTAAAATGGATACCGAGTAGTTACCGTTAGTAATGTCAGGAATAAGGCCGATACCACCACCAGTTAGTTGGGGTACGTACAAAAGAAGCAAGCCAAACACGCCTCCCAGTAACGAACCCACAATCAAGTAGCGCTTACGATCGTTTTTGTGAATTGCGACAAAACTGTCTTGTGCCACGGTAATCAGTTTGTTGAAGATCACGCCAAACACGCCAAACAATGCGCCAAGCAATAAAAATAGCCATAGGGTTTGAAGCTCTGGCGACTGGTATTGCGGCATAGTGATAACGGCGTCTTGCCCGTTGATGGCGCGAAACACTATGTTCGCCATAATGGCAGAAATGATCACTGCACGAATTGAGATCAAAGAGTAGCGAAACTGAGGTCGCATTTCCTCCACAACGAACATAATGCCTGCGAGTGGGGCATTAAAAGCCGCAGCCAAACCGCCAGCAGCACCAGAAGCGAGCAGGGAGTGGCGGGTATCGTCATCCTTTACCCGGAATATATCGGTCACCATTCGACCTACAGCACCACCCATTTGAACGGTTGGGCCTTCACGACCCAGCACCATACCTGAGCCAAGTGCGCCCATGCCGCCGAAGAATTTTACTGGTAGAACTCGCCACCAGCGCACTGGACGAATATTATCCATTGCCCCTTCGATTTCAGGAATACCAGAACCTGCCGCTTCTGGCGCAAAGCGGTGCACAAGAAAATAGCCAATAAAAGCTAAAAGTGCGCTAATGAGAACCGCTGCCAGCCACAACGGTAGAACATTACCAATTTCGCTTCTTAACCATTCTGTTCGTGTTTCAGAAACGAAATGAACGGCAAGCTCGAAATACGTACCGACAAAACCAGCCAACGTACCCACAATGGCGGCCATAATGAGAACAGAAAATGGTGTTGACCCTCGAGAGACAAACTGGTTAATCGCATCTTTCGGTACGTGCGCCAACACAGATTTCACAATTCTCTCGCGTTTGGTCATTAACAAGCTCTCCTGTTGCTGGGGGGAAGGGACGAAAGAAAGTATACGCTTCGCAGAGTCTAGACCTAATCAATAAAGATGCAATTTAGCTTTTCACTATTGAGTGTTCGAAGTGTCGCGATATTATTCATTCACTCAGATTGTGCTATTGCTCTCATAATTTAGGATAAAAAACTTGTTTTTTGAGAAAAATGAACCATGCTTTAATTGTAAAGCAACATGACTGCTTCAGAAGGAGGGATGTGAGGTTTTACACACAATTTGGATGGATTCAAACCCTACGGTAAGTCCTCGTTTTATGTTCGGGATGCATCAATAGACATCGCCGATTCGCACACTCACGATTGAGTAACGAGGTAGAGGCGCACGCACATGTGCGCCTTCTTAATTTCTGCGTTATAACTTTCATCACCATAACTTTCATCGCCACCTGCCACTATTTTTCTCTTGAACATTTTCTTGCAGTTAGTAATGTCTTGGTTCGATGTCAACCAACTAGAGCAGTGCATGCGCTTTTATCTTCGACTCTTACTTTCTTTATGTTGTTGTTCGGTAACGTTTCCGGCACTTTCAACGCCGAGCTGGTGGCAAGACACGTTGTCAGCAATGCCATATTCCAATCTAAAAGAACGTATAGAAAAAAGTGGAAGCTGGTATGGTTGCGAAGTGCAGTTGCGAGACAACTCAACGTTTATCAGCGCATTTTGTTTGGATGATTTTTCGTACTACCAGCAGCACTTGTATGGTGAAGTGATTTTGAGAAGAGAAAGAGCTCAGTTCTCGTTTCTCACTGAATACGAGTGGCAGCGTCTGAATGACTTACTCCTCAACTTAAGAAAGGATGGGTTAGTTTTACGCAGAGTTACTATCGGACAAGAACACTATGATGTCGTTGAAGCTCTGGAAAAGAAATCTTCCGAACTTGTCGATAAAGAAGTTATTTTGTTGATGAACCGCTATCCGCAAGAAGCGATTCGAAGTTTGCTTTGGGTAAAACCGGACGAGTTTCTGACGCCATCACCGTCCTTAAATGTGCAATTGCGCAGTGATGGCGAAATTATCGAGGTCAAAGTGACTCGTTTTTAGATTCTTTATGGAGAGATAGGAAGGTCGCCATTGCAGATTCGTCCAAAAAACCATCCGATTTTTTGTGAGCGCGCAGGTATTGATAGCCTGCGATTAGCTTGCGGTGTAGCTCTTCTGCATCGTCTGACAACGGCTGATTCATAACGTGTTGAAAGGCAAGTTTGTACGCATCCATATCCACGACTTCAGCACGGCGATATAAATAACCACATCCCGTTGCTAACCATTCAAGAGAGCAATTGGCGCGCATTGCAATTTGATTTGCTTTGGTTAGGCTAGGTTCACTGCCTTTAAGGTATTTGCGTATTAAAGCTTCAGACACATCGACGCGTCGTGCGAACCCGCTGATGCTTTCTTCTCCGATCAGGGTGGCTAGGCGTTGGGCAAAAGACATATTTCGTACTCCAGTTCGAATTGCGAAAGTTTACCCGTTGAGCCGGTACGAAAACAAGACTACGATGAATGCAGATCAATTGAAGGAGAAAACCCATGGTTGCAAAAGTAGTAACTGCACCAAAAGGCCCAGAGTTCTCAGAGCTGGTTCAAGGATATTGGCGTGCAGTTGAGTGGGGAATGACGGCTCAAGAGCGTTTGTCATTTCTTAAGCAACACATTGAGTTAGGCATTACGACAGTCGATCACGCCGACATCTACGGTAATTACGAGTGTGAGGCGTTGTTTGGTGAAGCGTTAGCTTTAGACAAGAGTGTTCGTGAGCAAATTCAGATCGTGACGAAATGCGACATCAATTTGTGTGGCGATAAAACGCCAGAGCGTAAGATCAATCACTACGACACGAGCTCAGCACATATCTACCAATCGGTGAATAACTCGCTAGAACGTTTGAATGTGGATGAAATCGACGTACTTTTAATTCATCGTCCTGACGTGTTAATGGATGCAGACGAGGTTGCAGAAGCATTTTCTGAGCTTCACAAAGTCGGCAAAGTGAAGCACTTTGGCGTGTCTAACTTCACTCCACGCCAGTTTGAACTGCTGCAATCTCGCTTAGGTAAGCCGTTGGTTACTAACCAAGTGGAAATCAACCCACTTAGCTTTGAGGTTGCACACGATGGAACGCTTGATCAAATGCAAATGTTGCGCACGCGACCAATGGCTTGGTCTTGCCTCGGTGGTGGTTCAATTTTTAGTGGTGACAGTGAGCAAGCTGTTCGTGTCCGTAACGAATTAGAAGCAATTCGTGAAGAAGTGGGCGCAGCGAGTATTGATCAAGTAATTTATGCCTGGGTACGTCGTTTGCCATCTAACCCTATTCCAATCATTGGCTCTGGTAAAATCGAGCGTGTGCAAACTGCAGTTAATGCATTGAACATCGAACTTACTCGAGAGCAATGGTATCGCGTATGGGTGGCTTCTAAAGGCCATGGTGTGCCATAGAATTGATATCTTATCGATGAAATTATTATTAAAGGCATCCTCTAGCAGGGTGCCTTTTTAGTTTTAGCGCGTTACTGTTTACCCATTATGGAAATGGAAAGAATGAAATTCGAGCAAAAATGGGCTTTGGATGTTAGCTGCAACTTTTTGCTTACTTTTGGTGGAGGAGTTTTACCCATGTTTGTTTTATGTCACTAAACAGCGAATGTGATGCTTGCTTTTTAGTCATTTTGTTCACTCATTCATTCATATTGCGTATGCTTATTGAATAATAAAGAAATAAAAAACTCGTCAGTTTTCTCGTATTACATGCTGTAACAATCTGTTAGACTCCGGCGCAGATTGTGGAATATAAAAAGGTGATTGAATGTCTTTTCCCGTACTCATCTGTGATGATTCAGCGTTAGCACGCAAACAGATGGCGAGATCACTACCAGCCACATTGAATGCCGATATTACGTTTGCTATCCACGGAAAAAACGCGCTAGAAGAACTCGAAAAAAACGAGTTTAAATTGATGTTTCTTGATTTGACCATGCCAGAAATGGATGGCTTTGAAACACTAGAGCACATGCAACGGTTAGGGGATAAAACTCCGGTGGTTGTGGTGTCGGGGGATATCCAACCTAAAGCGAAAGAGCGCGTGTTCGCACTGGGTGCAAAAGCGTTTATTCAAAAACCGATCGCCAAAGATGAACTCAAGAAGGCGCTTAAAGAGTTGGTCGAGCCAGAACCTCGTCCTCAAATTATCACGCCTGTCTCTATTGAGTTACCGATTTTACGTCGTCGCGATATTTACATGGAAGTGGCTAACGTTTCAATTGGTCGAGCAGCCGATGCGTTGGCGCGTCACTTTGATGTGTTTGTGCAACTACCTCTGCCGAACGTCAATATCTTTGAAGTGAGCGAACTTCACATGGCCCTACGCGACTTGGCGTCGCATGACAACGTATCGGGTGTTTGTCAGGGATTTTGTGGCGAAGGTATTGCTGGCGAAGCGCTAGTGATCTTGAGTGACTCAAGCGTATCTGATCTCAAAAAGTTGATGAAAGTACCAGCAGACAGCGAAGAGCTAGAAGAGCTTGAGCTGCTAATGGATATTTCTAATATTTTGGTGGGGTCGTTCTTAAATGGTTTAGGCGAGCAGTCTGAAGTCCGATTCTTCCAAAGTCCACCAGTACTCCTTGGTCAGCATATCTCAATTGACTCGATCATTGAATCTACAACTGGAGCATTCAGCCGCACGATGACATTCGAAGTGAGCTACAACATTGAAGGAACGTCGATTCGTTGTGACTTGTTGTTTATGTTTGTGGATGAATCCTTGCCGCTGCTTGATAACAAACTGTCTTATCTAATGGAGGAGTTCTAATGTTGAATATGCCAGCAGAGTTTGAACAATTCCATTGGATGGTGGATATGGTACAAAACGTCGACATGGGCTTAGTGGTCATTGATCGAGATTACAATGTACAGGTCTGGAATGGGTTTATGACTCATCACAGTGGTTTGCAGTCTCATGATGCGATAGGTCGTTCTATATTTGATATCTTCCCTGAAATCCCACAGGAGTGGTTTAAATTAAAAACAAAACCAGTGTATGACCTAGGCTGTCGCAGCTTCATCACATGGCGACAACGACCTTACTTATTCTGCTGTCGCAATGTTCGACCAGTTACGCAGCAAGCGGAGTTTATGTACCAGAATGTTACGTTGAACCCAATGCGTACACCGACTGGAAAAATCAACTCGTTGTTTTTGTCTATACAAGACGCGACGGCTGAAGCTCTGATGTCTCAGAATCAATAGCGATAAAAAACTTTCTCAAAAGCCAAGGTCCGCCTTGGCTTTTTTGTATACTTATAATTGTGTTTCCCAATGCGTAGAACGTGAATATGGACTTTAATCTCGCTCTAAAACTCTACACCGCAGAGCAAGTAAAAAACGGTGAAACGCTGGCTGTGCAAATGGCTGGTGTTTCTATGTATAGCTTAATGCAACGCGCTGGTATGGCCGTGTATGAGCGCTTTTTACATCTGTATCCTAAATCAAAAAATATCTTAGTGATTTGCGGTAAAGGGAATAACGGTGGCGATGGTTACGTATTTGCATCTCTTGCGAAACAAGCTCAACTCAATGTACATGTTTTCCAAATTGGTGATGTATCTGTGCTAAAAGGTGATGCTTTGCGCGCATACCAAGACTGGCAGTCAATCGACGGTGTTAACAATGATTGGGATGAATGGAATACCGCATTGCTAGAAGCAGATGTGATCATCGATGCCATGTTAGGCACTGGTTTAAGCGGTGAGGTTCGTTCGGAGTATCGTCGCTATATTGACCAAATTAATCAAATTCATACCCCTGTGATTGCAGTCGACGTTCCTTCTGGTCTGTGTGCTAATACAGGTGCAGTTTTAGGTGATGCTATTCGTGCCGAGCATACTGTAACCTTCATTGGGGTTAAGCAAGGCTTATGCACTGGACAAGCGAGAGATCGAGTTGGCGAGCTCTACTTTTGTGGTTTAGGCGTCAATACTAAGTTTGATACTATCGAAGTAGAAAGTGCATTAGGTATTGATCATCAGGTTGTTTCAAGATTAATGCCCAAGCCAAATCCAACGGTCCATAAAGGTGACAACGGGAAGTTGCTTTGTGTTGGTGGCAACCAAGGGATGTCTGGAGCGATTCGTTTATGTTCCTCCGCTGCGATTAGAGCCGGAGCGGGTTTAACTGCCGCAATTACTCACACGAGTAGCCTTATTCCACTGCAGGTTGGTTGCCCAGAAGTAATGAGCCAGAGCATCACCGCTGACTTACTCAGGGATACTGAGAACGACTTAACTAAACGCATTCGCTGGGCTGACGTATTAGTGTTTGGTCCTGGCTTTGGAGATGATGAGTGGGCTTATCAAGCCTATCAATATCTGGCTCAAGAGCAGAAACCTAAAGTTGTTGATGCTGATGGCCTCAATATTCTAGCGATGCTGAGCCAGCGATGCGATGGCACTCTAGTGTGCGACAACCATCGAGTGATCACGCCGCATCCTGGAGAGGCAGCTCGACTACTAAATGTAACCATTCAACAAATAGAAAGTGACCGATACTCTGCTGCAAGACAACTGCAAGAGCGTTATGGCGGTGTAGTGGTTTTAAAAGGCGCGGGGACGCTTATTTACGATGGAACGAGAATGTACGTCTGTCTAGCGGGTAACGCCGGAATGGCGACGGGGGGAATGGGAGATGTGTTATCTGGAGTCATTGGTGCATTACTAGCCAAAGGTTTACCAATTTCTGTTGCCGCACGTTTAGGTGTGGTACTTCACAGTCATGCTGCTGATATAAACGTGAGTCAGAATGGTCAAATTGGTCTTTTGGCAAGTGATGTCGTTAGCACTCTTCGTACCGCTATCACCCAAGAGCTCTATCGAAATTAATTAGATTTCATGCATTGCTGAGAAAATTGGTCGATTTTTTTGAGTACTTTTTTACGAATTAGCAGGGCATCTTAGTATTAGGTGATTGAGTTTTAGGCAGATTTGAGAGGTGATGCGTTTTAATTTTTAAGATATGACGCAAAGGTTTGCGCAATGGGTTAACTTAAGTGCTTTCTCAAGTTGTTGATAGTTATAAATAATAAGAGGTTTTGGTGACTTGGGGAGCGTTTTTGATATGCGATTTTCAAGATGGTATCACAAAAAAAATTCAAATATCAGACTTGTAGGAAATAAATCACAGCCTATAATGCTGAAAACCGGAGCGTCTGCCAACGCTCCGGTTTTTTTGTGTCCGAAGAACAGTGAACTCGTCTGCCAACGAAGTCACTACGCACTCTGAAATGACACATATACATATGAATCAAGGAATTACACAATGCGTATCGAACAAGAACTTAAGTTAGGTTTTAAAGATGTACTGTTTCGCCCGAAACGTTCTACCCTTAAGAGCCGTTCTCAAGTAAATTTAACCCGCGATTTTACATTCAAGCATAGTGGTCGTCAATGGTCTGGTGTGCCAGTAATCGCAGCAAACATGGATTCGGTTGGTAGCTTTGCAATGGCTAAAGCGCTGGCTGAGCATGGTGTAATGACCGCTGTTCACAAACATTACACGGTAGAAGATTGGGCTGAGTTTGCTAAATCAGCAGATAAAGTAACCATGAATAACGTTATGGTGTCTACTGGGACATCTGACGCAGACTTCCAAAAAACCAAAGACATCATGGCACTTTCAGATGAATTTATTTTCATTTGTATCGACATTGCAAATGGTTACTCAGAGCATTTGGTCGAGTATGTTGAACGCGTGCGAGCAGAGTTCCCAGACAAGGTCATTTCTGCAGGCAACGTGGTTACTGGTGATATGTGTGAAGAGCTAATCCTAGCTGGTGCAGACATCGTTAAAGTGGGTATCGGCCCAGGCTCTGTATGTACAACTCGTGTAAAAACGGGTGTTGGTTACCCGCAGCTTTCTGCAATCATCGAGTGTGGTGATGCAGCGCACGGCCTTGGTGGCATGATCGTCGGTGACGGTGGCTGTTCTTGTGCGGGTGACGTAGCGAAAGCATTCGGTGGTGGCGCGGACTTCGTAATGCTAGGTGGGATGCTAGCGGGTCACGAAGAGTCAGGCGGCGAAGTGATCGAGAAAGACGGCGAGAAGTTCATGAAATTCTATGGCATGTCGTCGAAGAGCGCGATGGATAAGCACTCAGGTGGTGTCGCTGGCTACCGTGCGGCTGAAGGTAAAACCGTATTATTGCCATACCGTGGTAGCGTTCACGGCACTATTCAAGACATCCTTGGAGGCGTTCGCTCAACATGTACATACGTAGGTGCAGCAAAGCTTAAAGAGCTAACCAAGCGTACTACATTCATCCGCGTTCAAGAACAAGAGAACAACGTGTTCGGTAAAGAGTAAATCGACTGAATGTAAAAAGTGTAAAAGCAACCATACGTTATATCTATAGCAGATAAAACTATACTATATGCAGCTATGAGCCAGAGTGAGATTGATTTCTTACTCTGGCTTTTTTATTAGCTTTATAGCGATCATCTTGTTTAGTTCAAGATAATTTAAGAATAGTGAATTTAGCAGTTTTGTCTTTTAAAAGCCTCGCTTAGAAAGCGGGGCTTTTTGCTTCTCATTTGTTTGCGCTTCAAAATTAACTCTAAGCGATTTTAATAGTTGGTCGAGATTCGACTTGTTCAAACGGTAATGATGTTGTAACTGGCATGAGCTGTAAAACGCTTGAAATCTGACAGTCTCTATTTAATCCAATATAGTCTTTGACATTAGCGACTCGCCAAGTCATGTCTCCGTAAGTACGCAGATAGAACGCGGGTGATTGATGACTGTTATGTCTAATAACGCTCCATTGGGTGATATCACTAAAAAAGACTTCAGGGTTATCGGATGTCTCAAGCTCATTCGCCATGATGCCCAAAGGTATATCAACGCGATTAAGTAGCTTTTGTCCGAGTGAGAAGGCTTCGTCGAAGTTAGTTGGTTGTTCGCTTAATTGCTTAATTGCATAGGTTTGTACAAATTGAGACGGCGGTGTTGGGTCGGCGGGTAGGCCCATCAAGCCAGCGCCATTGATTGATTGAAGTGGGCCAGGCACTTGGACATGACGTTGCATGGTTACTTCATTGTTCGGTTCTGGGTTGTAGTTGCGCAAATTGGAAAAATATGAGAGGTGATTGACATGCCAATGGTAATTTGGGCAGTTAGTCATTATTCCTACGTAGGAGTGGCTTTGTTGCGTAATTCGATGGAACTAAATCAGGAAGTTACGATCTGATCGGTTACATCAGTTAATCATCGTAG